>NZ_JBSFWJ010000012.1:0-116158 GCF_053592695.1 Saccharopolyspora sp. NPDC002578
GGCGTGGACGTCCCCGGCAGGTTCCGACTGCCGGGGGCTTCCACGCCCACATTGCTGTGAGGCCAAGACGGACTCGTTCGAGCGTGCGCAGGCACGCGGGGAATCTCGCCCGTCGGCCCGTCGGCGCGGTGCCGACCCGGCGCGATCGAGGCCCACGGCCCCGCCACCACCACCGCCGTACCCAAGTCCGCGAAATCCTCCGGCACCACAGGGATTTCGGTCGTGCGCTCGGCAGGCTGTTCCGGCACATAGGTCGCCGCCTGCTCAGCGATACCGGACACGTACGCGCAATCGAGGCAGATCACATACCCGCCCGCACGTGGCGGGCACACACCGGAGAACTTCGTCTCCGCACCCGAACGCGGACCACACTCGGCCCCCGCCCGATGCCACTGCGAGCCCCGTACCAACCGCACCCACACCGGCCCGGGAAGCGCAGCTACGCGTACATCGTCAACGCCGTCGCCAGTAGTGCCACGACGACCAGCAACAGCACCATCACCAGCCCCGACATCGCGGCACCACTCCTCTCTCGCCGTCGGACACCGACGTGTGAAACCCGCTGATCTTGACCGGCGCCACACCTTCCCCATCTCCTTCTCCCTTCTTTCAGGTCTCGTCGCACCGACAAGACCGATCCGCGCCCGCCATCGCGTGAGGCGGGAATGGGCAGGTCAGGAATCCCAGACGACATCGCGCACATCCAGCTGCCCCACCGCGGCGGTGCACTCAGGGCACCGGGTGGTGACCGACCGGGTCTTCGGTACGCGATCGTTCGGCGTCGGCAACGGCAACGGCAACGGCAACGTCACCGCCACGCCACACACCGCCTTCACCGCACTGTTAGCGGCGTGCGCGCACGGAGACACCGTGATCGCGTGCCGCATCCATCGGCCCCGGGGGACGACCCAGTACGCCGAAGTCTGATTCACCGAACGAGACAACTTGCACATGTGCACCATCCGTTCCCTTGCGTGAAAGCATCATGAAGTGAAACTCTCACTGACGCAACCCCGATCGAATGGAACAAGCTTCATTGGGGCTGGGAGGGTCTTGGCGTGGAAGAATCAGGCCGTACGCTGTCGGTTGACGACGAGCTGGGTGAGACTGAGGAGTTCGCGGTGGAGCGTGTGAGCCCGACAGTGCGACTGCGCAAGGTGGTCCGTCGCCTGCTGGTGTGGCGCGAGGCCGCCGGCATGAGGCAGGACGACGTCGCCGCTGCGCTGCATTGGTCCAAAGCGAAGATCTCTCGCTTTGAGAACGCGGACCAGATTCCAGGACCGGCCGACGTCCTAGCGCTCGCCGCGATCTACGGCGTCAACGACGCTGAACGGGACCAGTACGTTGCGCTATCGCTGCAAGCCCGTCAGCGCGGGTGGTGGCAGAGCTACGGCGACAGCCTGGCGAACAACTTCGGCGAGTACGTCGGTCTGGAGGCCGAAGCCAAGCACGTTCGGGAGTTCGCCATCGACCTGATTCCTGGCCTGCTTCAGAGCGAGGCGTACGCCGGTGCTCTCGTTGAAGCGTGGGTGCCGCAGGTGGATGAGTCGGTCGCGCGGGACCGAGCTGATCTTCGCCGCGAGCGTCAGAAGAACTTGATCGGCGAAGACCCCGTGTCCGTCTCGGTGGTCATTGGTGAAGCGGCGCTGCGGCAGTTCGTTGGCGGAGCCGATGTCATGCGGGAACAGCTCGACCACCTCGTTGAGATTTCCAAGCTGGCCAACGTTGACATCCAGGTTATGCCGTTTGCTGCTGGCGGTGTCCCAGCGATGGGCTCACCGTTCATCATCCTCAGCTTCGCCGAGCCGGATGATCCCGATGTAGCGTTCTCGGAACATCTGACCGGGTGCGTCTATGTGGAGGACGTGGACGAGCTGGCGTCGTATAACCTGAACTTTGGCGCTCTACAGGACAAGGCGCTGGCCCCGGAGGCGTCGATTGAGTTCATCACGTCGCTCGCTGGGGACCTGCGAGCACGATAGGGAGCGAGCATGAACGCCCCAGACTTCAGCCAGGCGACCTGGCGCAAGAGCACCCGTAGCAACGGCGGCGGCGGAGCGTGCGTCGAGGTTGCGACGATCCCGGCGATCACGGGCGTCCGAGACAGCAAACTCGGCGAGGTAAGCCCTATCTTGCCGTTCGCCACCTCGGACTGGTCGGCGTTCCTGCGAGCCGTCAAGAACGGCACGTTCGACCGCTGACCTCGAGAGACTGCGGTACCAGGCCCACCCGGAGCAATCAGCCGGGTGGGCCTTTTAAGGGCGGAGGGACCAGTGGCTGTGCCTGCTCAGCCGGTACAGGTGATGCCCTTGTGGCTGGCCTCGATGGAGGACGGTTCAGTCCGCACGACATGTGGGACCCCCGGCGTGCGCGGGGCCGGACAGCCGCAGCCGGAACCACCGCTGCCCGCGGATCGACCCCCCGTGCGCGGGGCCGACCGACAGAAACAGACTGACGATCGAGTGAATCCGGAACCACCCCCGCGTGCGCGGGGCCGACCGAACGGACCGTGCCGACCTTGCAGGCGGTCGGGAACCACCCCCGCGTGCGCGGGGGCGACCCTACCGTCGTTGGTCAGGCCACCGCGCCACGAGACGTAGTCCCCCTGCGAGCCGGGTGTCGGCCCCGCGCACGCGGGCACCGTCCCGACCGAAGTCGTAGCCGTGTGACCTGCTGGCTCTTTCCGAGAGTTGTGTGGAGTTCCGTCGGTGTGCTCTATGCGAGCTGGAGCTCGTAGACGGCTCGGTGTTTGCCGACTCCCTTGTAGTCGGAGATCACCGAGATGCCGTTCACGGTGTGGTCGCCGGCGACGTTGGTGAATCCGCGCCGCGTCCAGGTGTGGTGGGCGGGTGCGTTTTCGGGTTCGGATGTCAGATACAGCCGCGAGCAACTGAAACTGACGGCAGCGTCTTGGACGCTGTTGAGCAGTGCGGTGGTGATGCCGCGGCGGCGGTGTTCGGGGTGGGTGACGACGTCTTGGATGTAGATGTCGTCGGGGTGGTCTTGGCTGCGGAAGGCGATGATCGCTCCCACGAGTTCGTCACCGTCGACGACGACTGGACAGGTGCCGGAGAACAGGTTGGCGTAGAGCCAGTAGTCGGATTCCGTGCGGGGACGGACGAAGGGCGTACCGAGTTCCATCAGGTCGATAATGGCGGGGATGTCGTTCTGGCTGAGGGGCCGGGTTTTCATGCGTGCCTTCTGGTCTGATGGGCGAGTTCGACGATGTGGGCTGCGGCTGTCGTGGGGTCGACGGCGTCGGTCACGCCGCGGCCCACGATCAGGATGTCCCAATCCGCGGTTGCGAGTTGGGTGTGGTCGGCGACGCTGAATCCGCCGCTGACGGCGACGGGCAAACGTGTCCATGAGCGCAGTGTCTGCGCTGTTTCGAATGCGGTCGCGCTGCCGATGCCGACGTCGATGTTCGTGGTGATGGTGAATCCGTCGACTCCGGCACGTTCCATGTCGATGACCCATCGTCTGGTCGTGTTGGCGGGAGCGTCGAGCAGGATCGGGATACCGAGACGCTGGCCTGCGTCCACCGCGGCGCTCACGCTGGCTGTGGTGGCCGGGCCAATGAGCAGGACGATGTCGGCGCCGGCTTCTGCGGCAAGCAGCACCTGGTCGCGTCCCCAGTCTGCGGACATCATCTCGGCGACGATCGTTGCGTCCGGGACTGCGGTCTTGACCCGTTCGATTGCGCTGACACCGGCTTCCTTGATCAGGGGGTCGCCGATTTCGACGAAGTCTGCTCCGGCCTTGACCGCGGCTTGTGCGATTCCGATTGCCTGATCGACGTCGTGGACGTCGAGGGCGATCTGGACTGCGCGGGTGTCGCGTGTCCTGCGGAATCGCTCGTGACTCCGCAAGGAGTTCTCGCTGGCGCGCTGCTGCTGGATCTCAGTGATCAGGTGGTCTGCTTCTTGACGGACGAGCCAGTGATCGCTGCGCTGCGCCCTGTGCACGACGCTGTGGACGCGTGTTGCCGAGAGCTCTAGATGGCCGGTGCGGATTTCTCTGAGGATGGTCAGCAGTGCACGGGGGTCATCGTTTCGTCCGGGTCCGGTGTCGGTGCCGAGCAGGATGTGAAGCCTGTGCCAGCTGGACCGGACATGTTGAGGGCAGTGTTGCCAGCTGGGATCAGCAGCGGCAACGGCGGTCTGGACGAGTGTGTCATCTGGGTAATGAACAGCGCGTTGATCGAGGCTGCGGAGCACAAGCTCACGGACGTGCCAATTGTCGTCGTGTAGAAGGGCGACGACATGGCGCTGTGCTGCGGTTCCAGCCAAACGGGTAACAGCGCGCGCCGCGGCTGCGCGGACCTTGTAATCGGGGTCGTGAACGAGCCGTTCGAGAACGTTGTGCGTCGAGACATCCAGCGGAGCACGATCGTCATTGATTCCCTCCGCGAGCGCGGCACGGACCCGCCAGTTCGAATGACCGAGAAACGCGTCTAGCTGCAGGATGTCCGTGGCGATTGCGAAGAGGTAGAAGTGCCGTGCGATGAAGATCGCCTCGTCGCCGACCGTCAGGTCTGTGGCCTCGACCAAGTCGCGGGATTCAGCGAGACCGAAGGTGTGCTCGACGAACCTGGTGATGTCGGGCCACAAGGAAGTTCCGAAGCGGCGTAGGAGCGCAACAAGCCAGGGCGCAAGCCCGGACCCGAGCGCCGTGGCGACGGATCGGACGTGAAGTAGGGAGCGGCACAAGTCGAGCGACGATTCACGCTCAGCCCGAAGCACAACTTGGCGCAGCAATTCCGGGGTCGCAAACCTGCTGCCGTCGGCCGCGGCCATCAACAGCGGCAACGTCGTTTCCACCGCGGTGGCCGGTGCTGTGGCTACGTATCCGAGCAAGTCGGGAGCGATGTTGTCGAGTCGTTGGAACACCAGCTCGATGATGTTCCGTGCGATACCTGAGGTGGCTGCGCGCTTCGCCAGGTCGTTGAGCGTTCTAACGCTGGCGAGGCTCCGGTCTTGAGCGTGCAGGTAGTCGGCGATGGCTGTGCTGACGAAAAACTCGCGAAGTATGTCGTGGGTGAACTCGAACCGGCCGTTGCACTCGCAAGCGATGTTCCTCTTGACATCCGCCGGCAGAACCGCGTGCCGAGTCGCGTTCACGTGGGTGAGCCCGGGTGTGGCCTCGGGCATCGTGGCTGGAAGCTCCTCGCGGTACTGGCGGTAGGCCTGGTCGGTCAGCAGTGATCGGACGGCGACGGCGTCACTGTTTCCGATGATCGTGCGAACACACTGATCAAGAAGTGCGTACCCGTTGAGGTCGCCCTTCGGCGTCTGCAGCGAGGCAGTCAAGGCGAGCCGCAGGTAGACCGGTGTCAGGACAAGATTCTCAATGCCCCGGGGAAGCTGGTCGTACGGCGTCGTCTGTTCTGTTCGAGCCTGGTCCCACAGCGAGCGCGCTTCCGCCGGGGTCCACTGGGCAAGTTCAACGCTGTACCGAGCCGGCGGGCTTTTCGTTGGGGTGTAGATGCTTGCGTGCACCAGGGGGTACGCAGTCGTTTCAACGGCGAGCGGGGTCCGTACCGCAATCAGAAACCGCAGATGCATGGTCGTGACTTGGCGGAGGATCGCTTCGACTTGGCGACCGATAAGCGCGAAACTGTGGTCGTTGCCGATGCCGTCGATGACCACAACGCAGGGACGCGAAAGCCCTGAGCAAGTCTCTTCGAGGGCGAGTAGGGCGTCCTGGCCACGAGGTATCGATGCGTAGCGGAGAACCTCGCTGGGCAGGTCCACGTGCTCGTCGGCCCACTCATTGACCGCGAAAAGCTGGAGATCCGCCTCGTTCGCGAGCTGGTCGGCGAAGTGGTGGGTCAGCTGTGTTTTCCCTGTTCCAGCGGGCCCGGCGAGAAGGAAGACTCGTGCCGCCGAGGACAGGAACGAACGGAACGCCTCGACTGTGCTCGTCGGCACGTAGTAGGGCAATGGGGATGCGACATCGCTGAGCGAGTCGATGACGTGCCTGGTGCGTGTTGCCGATCCCACGCCCAGCTTGCCTGGGGAAATGGAGCATCGGCGGTCGAACCGTTCCCGGTGTTCGGCGGAAAGATTGTCGAGCGCACGGTTGAGCACTTCACGGGTCTCGTGATGCAGGCTGCCGTTACGGGTGGCTTTCTCCCAGTTGGCGACGGTGCTCTGGGCGAACCCGAGGTGCTCGGCGAAGGAACGTTGACTGAGGTGCTGGACCTCGCGCAGCACCTTGACTTCGTGCGGGCTCCACGTCAGATCGCGGGTCACGCAGGTTCCTCCCAGCACGGCATTTGCTGTGATCAGAGTATCGGGCCCAAGGTGACTGATCAGAACCGATCACTTCCGGTGCGTCGCGGTCTTCCGGTCCGTCCTGCGTGACGGGCACGGTGAGGACGTGATCGTCACGAGACGGCGATGCTCGTCTACCGGGGGATGTGCCTATGTCACAGCTGACAAGAGCTGAACGAACGTCGGCCGACCCGGGTTTGCTCCGTCGCCTTGTATCGCAGATAGGGCGTCCCGACGACGCTCAGCTCGCCGTGTTGCTGTGGGAGGTGCAGTGGGAGATCGACTCGATGGCTTTCGATCTGCCGGCTGGTCGTGGCACTCCGGAGCGTCGTGAGCTTCTGGCGGATTTGTTGGTCAAGCTCGCTGACGTGCTCCGGCCACCACTGGTCATCTCCATCGAGACGAGCTCCTCGTCCACACCGTCCGGCACTGAGGTCCCCGGCACGTGATGACCGCTCCTACGTCGACGGTGGGCTTCACGTAGTCCTCGTCGACGGTCCAGTTCACCCACACCAGCGAAAGGAAACTGATGAGTTCTCCGGCAATTGACCACCTCAGCAGCCTCGACACGAACGATCTTGACGCTGGAGGTGACCCCTTTGACCTCGACATCACTCTCATTGAGGGGACGCCTGCAGCCGAGACGGTGTTGATGTGCAGCACGGGGGACGGGTGTGGTTCCTCCTGCCCGAGTGCGTGCACGACCTCGTAGCCCTGCCGCAGTAGCGCTGTCCGGTTCTGGTTGGACTGGCATCGAGGAGTTGGTGAGCGATGACGCGGTCGCGAGCGCGGTCGTATCGGCGTGCGGGTGCTGGGCTGCTACGCGCGGCAATCCACGTCAAAGCGCCACCGTTGCCTGAGTGGCCGGGACCGGGCGGCACGGTCGAGCAGTGGCAGGCCTGGATGGCGCCGGTGTGGGCCGACGAGGAGTTCCAGCATGCGGTGAGCAGCACGAGCCCGGATTTGGCGCATCGAGTGGAGGCGGTGTTGGCCGGCCAGTCGCTGGACGTGCGACGGGCTCGGCGGGCCGCTCTTGCACTCGCCCGCTTCGCCATCCGGTACGGATATCGGTCCACACCGTTCGGTCTGTTCGCAGGGGTTGCGCGCTGTGAGTTCGGTGAGACCGCCCAGGCGCGGTTCGGCGACGCCCACGAGATCGTCGCTCGATCCGCGCCGCGCGCGGTGGCTGCTCGCATCGCTTCGTGTGAATCCGACGCTGCGCTGATCGCGACAGTCGAAGTGCGGGTCAACCCGTTGGCGCAGGTGCGCGCCGACCGTGTCTACGTTCCCGCCGAAGGTGCCTCGGAGTTCTCGCTGGCGGTGACTCCCGCTGTGGCGGCGGTGCTGGATGCAGCTCAAGCTCCGATCAGCCATGAGGTGTTGCTGGGCAAGCTCGCCGCCGAATTCCCAGACACCGCGCCTGAACGGCGGTCCTCGCTGGTAGCCGAATTGCTGCGGGTGGGGCTACTGCGCTCGGCACTGCGGGCTCCGGCCACCGTCGTTGACCCTGCCAGCGTTCTGCCCGCTGATGAGATCGCGCGCGGGAGTGAGCTTGCTGGGAAGGAGGCGTGCGATGTCCGGCTGGACGCGGACGTGCGTCTTCCAGAGGCGGTGGGGGTTGAGGTGGAGACCGCGGCGACTGTGCTGGCGCGCCTTGCCCGGCATCCGCAGGGGACACCGGCTTGGTGTGACTACATTGAGCGCTTCGCCGACCGGTGGGGCGAGGGCATCGAGATCAGTCTGGAGCACGTCATCGACCCTGACCGCGGGCTGGGGCTTCCTGCAGGTTTCGGATCAGTCGCTGAGCCTCCGAGGACGATGACGCGACGCGACCGACTGCTACTGGAACTTGCTGGATCCGCGTCGCTCGAAGGTCGCCGGGAGGTGCAGGTCACCGGCGCGATGCTCGAGGAACTCGAAGCCTCCGCAGGACCGCCGCCGACCACCTCGGCACCGCATTTCGAAGTGTGCGCACAGGTGCAGTCGCGCTCTCGGGACGCGTTGCAGCGAGGCGGTTTCCGGCTGCGCGTGCAGACGGTGTCGCGAGCGGCTGGGTCGATGACCGGCCGGTTCTGGCACCTCCTGCCGGAGGCGGCTGGATACCCCGCCGATCTCCCGACTGTCACAGCTGGAGCCAAGGTCGCGCAGTTGTCGTTTCACTCGTGCCGAAGCGATGCCGATTTGCTCACCCGTGCGCCCCAGGTCCTGCCCGACGTCCTCAGCGTCGGCGAGTTCCGCGGCGGCGACGAGACGGTTCTGCGCCCGGCCGATCTTGTCGTCGGCCTTTCCGACGGGCACCTGTATCTCGCGGTCGCTGCAACCGGACAGCGCATCGAACCCGTGGCACCGACGGCGATCAACTTCGTGTGGAACAACTACACCCCACCGATCGCCCGGTTCCTCGCCGAGCTCAGCCGAGCCGCCACGCCACAGGTGACGTGGTTCGACTGGGGAGCGGCGTTCACACTGCCGTTCACCCCGGCCTTGCGGTACCGACGCAGCATCCTCACCCCTGCCCGGTGGCTGCTGCGCCCCAGCGCGCTACCCGAATCGAAGGCATCGACCGCTCAGTGGACGGATGCGCTGCACGCCTGGCGGAAGCGAGCCGGGGTAGGCGAGCGAGTGCTGCTGGCCGCTGACGATCAGCACCTCCCGCTCGATCTCAGCCGAGACATGGATCGGGACCTGTTGCGTACCCATCTACGGACTTCGCCGGTGGCTGTCCTGCACGACGCTCCGCCCGAGGACGCCGATGGCTGGATCGATGGCCGCGCACACAGCATCGTCGTGCCCGTGAGGTCGAACCGATGACCTCACCCCGGACTCAGGCGTTGTCCGAAGACGCCCTAGGAATGGCCCTGCTGCCGATCGAGCGTGGCGACCTCAAGCACGCGCGTCGATTGCTACGGCAGGCGATCGACGGCGGGGTTAGCGTCGGTGCGAATGCGTCCCTGTTCCACGGCGCCCCCGCCCTGGAATTCGTGCTCGGCCGCGCCGGCCGGACCGAGCCAGGGGTTCATGAGGCGGTCGATCGACTCGTGGCCAGCCGCCTGGCCTCCGCCGTCCGACGGCGAGGAAGCCGACGTCAACCGAGTTTGGCGGAATTCGACCTCATCCGAGGCCTCACCGGACTCGGCGCACTGCTCCTCGCTCGCCCACAGCCCTCGCTACCTCTGACCGAGGTATTGGCGTATCTGGTGTCTCTGGCCCACCCGGTCCCCCCGGGCGAGTTCGCCGACGGCGCCGAGCTACCTGGGTGGTGGTCGCTCGAGACGCTCGGACACGATGCCGCCGTGCCCGGTGGCCACAGCAACCAGGGCGTTGCACACGGCATCGCCGGGCCGCTGGCGCTGCTGTCCCTCGCCGTCCGGCACGGAGTCGCTCCTCCCGGCGGTGATGAGGCGATCAAGGTGTTCGCTGACTGGTTGCGCCGTTTCGGCGGTTACTACTGGATGACCCGTGACCAGCTCGCCGAGCCGAAATGCGCACCCGGCTCGGTACCGGCGCGGCCATCCTGGTGCTACGGGGCGCTCGGGATCGCCCGCAGCCTGCAGCTGGCCGCACTCGCCACCGGAGACGAGGCGGCATGCCATGCCGCGGAGGAGATCGCCGTGGTTGCCCTCGCCGACTCCGCAAGCACCAGCCTGGTGACCGACGCATCCCTGTGTCACGGATGGGCTGGGCTGCTGACGGTCACCCGCGCGCTCGCCGCCGACGCCACCCATCCGACGCGCTTCGCCGACCACATCGAGCACCTCAAGGGCCGGCTGGCAGACGAGCTGGACACCCTCGACAAGCCCGGCTTCCTCGAAGGCCGCACCGGCGCGCTCCTCGCGACCGAGGGCTCCGACCGGACCGGCTGGACCCGAGCACTGCTGATCACCTAACCCGACTCTCCCCAAATGAGCTGAACAGGAGCGAGGAACCCACCGATGACCTGGAACGACGAGGACCTGCTGACGACGAACGATCAGGGACCGTGGTGGCAAGCGACCATCGCTTTCTCCGATCCCAGCGGGATCAGCCCTGAGGCCGCAACTGCCCTGGCCGCCGGGTTGGAAGGGCAGCGGTTCCACTTCCTGCGCAAGGAAGGCAAGCTCCGGCTCCGCGTCGAAAAGCCCACCGCCGATGTTCTCGACCGGCTTGTCGCCGACCAGCACGCGACCAGCTGGGCGCCCGGAATCTATGAGCCGGAGGTCGAGGCTTTCGGCGGCGCGGAAGGCATGGCGATCGCCCACGAGCTGTTCTGCGCCGACAGCCCGGCAGCGCTGGCTGCCACCGGCGATTCGCGCAACCGCGAACGCTGCATCCTGCTGCTGTCCACGCTCCACCGAGCCGCAGGGCTGGATCCCTTCGAGATCGGTGATGTCTGGTCCCGCCTCGCCGCGCTCCGACCGTCGATCACTCCACCCGATGAGCAGGCACGGGCCCCGCAACTCGCTGCGATGCGGCGCCTGATGCACGCCGATGCCGCTCAACGCGAGACCACCGAAAACCACTGGTCCGAGCGCGTTACCGCCTTCACCGCTGCCGGGAGCGCGCTCGCCGAGCTCGCCTCTACCGGGCGATTGACCAGGGGCCTGCGCGCCGCGCTGGCTCACCACGCGATCTTCGCGTTCAACCGCGCGGGAACCCCACCTGCCGAGCAGGCCGCCGTCGCGTGGCTGGCCCAGCACACCACCTTCGACAGCGATGTCTCGACCACCGTGTCGCCCTCGGACCCGGGCTGGCCGGCCCCTAACCTTCCGCGGATGAACAACATGATCACCACTGACCCCGCCGAACTCCGCGAGGAGTTCGTTGCCCGCCTGACCGCATCCGGACACCTGACGACCCAGGAGATCATCGACGCGTTCCGCACCGTCGAACGCCACACGTTCGTGCCCGATGCCGACCTGGCCTCCGCCTATGGGGAGGGCACCGTCCCCATCAAAGGCGCCCCGGACGATGGCGAAACGCTCTCCTGCATCTCCGCCCCGTCGATCGTGGCGACGCAACTCGAACAGCTCGCCCCACAGCCTGGCCACCGCGTCCTGGAGGCGGGGGCTGCGACCGGCTACAACGCCGCGCTGCTGGGCCGACTCGTCGGACCCAGCGGGCATGTGTGGACCGTGGACGTCGACGAAGACCTGGTCTCTGGTGCGGCCGCCAACCTGGCGTCCGCCGGTATTGAGAACGTGACGGCCTTGCTGGGCGATGGCGCAGCGGGATTGCCTGAGCAGGCGCCGTTTGACCGGCTTCAATTCACCGTCGGTGCAGGCGACATCCCCACCCAGATCCTGGATCAGCTTGCCCCTGGTGGCCGGCTGGTGATTCCCATGCGCATCCGTGGATCGATCTCGCGGTCGTTCGCTTTCGAACGCGAGGCCAACGGCCTGACGTGGAAGACGGTCTCCTGCGAGATGGCCACGTTCATTCCGCTGCGCAAAGGCGTCGCCGACGACGTCCGCACCGTCGTCCACCACGACGGGCCCGGCGACGTTTTCTTGGAGACCTACACTGAGCAGGAAGTTGATCGGGAAGCGATGCGCGGCATCCTCGATCAACCCTCGCACAAGATCTACACCGGCATGAGGCTCCGCCAGGGCTTCTCCTGGGAATGGGTCTACCTGCACCTTGCCTGCACGCTGACCAACGGCTTGTCCCGCATGCCCGGACAGCGCCCAGGCTTCACACCGCATTTCGCATGGGGCTCCATGGCTGCGCTCGATGGCGACAGCCTCGCCTACCTCACCATCCGCGAAGGCGATGACGAGGATGGCCGTTATTGGGAGCCCGGCGTCATCGGCCACGGACCCCGCGCCAACGAGCTCGCCGACCAGGTCGCCACCGAATTCGCCACCTGGGCGCGCGAACGAGGCAACGACGCCCCCGAACCCGGTTTCCGGATGACCACAGCCGACCACCGCGACCTCCTCGAGGCCACGGATCCCCGGTTCGTCATCGACAAACCCCACAGCCGACTGGTCGTCGACTGGCGATGACCGTGGCCCCAGCCGTGAACCCCGCACTCGCCGAACAGATCCCCCTGGTGCGCCGCCTCAAACCACTCGGGCTACCCCTGGAAACGCGGATCGCGGAGCTCACCGCGCTGACCGACTGGCCCGCTGGCGCGGACCACCACCAGCAGGTGGCCCGCGCCAGCGGCGTCATCAACGTCGCCGCCCTCATCGCCTCCGACATCGGGCTTGCCGACCTCGCTGAAGACCTCTGCTGGCGTCTGCACACGATCTTCACCGAGCCGCCGGACCTCACCCCCGATGCTGCGGTGATGGCGCTGATGCCACTGACCAACATCGCACGCCTGCTCATCCGCGAAGGCCAGCCCACCGAGGCCTACGAACTGCTCCAACGTCTCTATCGTGCAGCCCGACAACGCGAGATGGCCACGATCCGCGGCCGGAACGTCGACCTCCCGACCTGGACCTGCACCGTTGAGCACCACCGCCGGGTTTGTGTGGATCTGTGGAGCACGCTGCTGATCGATGGCGCCCGCGCCCTGGCGCGCGCCGGCTGCTGGACTCGCGCTGCTGAGACGATCGCCGCCCATCGTGGCATCGGAACCCGGCTACTCGACGGCCGCCAAATCAAGATCATGTCGCTGCTGGAACAAGACCTCCACCCGCAGGCGAGAGCCCTGATCGACTCCACCGTGCCCACCGAAACCTGGGAAACAGCCGTCGGAAACCTCCTGCGACTGTCCTGCACACAGGCCAGGCCATCAGTCCCTCACGGCGAACTCGAATCCGCAGTGGACACGACACTTGCACTGATGAACGACAGAGAGCCCAGCACCGCAGCGTTCCGAGTCCGCCTGGGTCTGACCGCGCTGGGCCTGGCCGGTGACCGCTCCACCGTGACAATCACACAGTTGCGAGGGGTGGTCGTCGCCGCTGCGCTCACTGACGCCTACGCCGCACGCGATGTGCTACGGAACCAGGCACTGTGCGCCCACCTCACCACAGACCAGGAACACGAACTCACCGCCGTGCTCGCCAGCTCAGGGCTCGGCCGACGAGCCCTGACCGGAGATCAAGCCCACGACTTGACCGCCGCGGTCCATCGTGCGGAAGAGCATTTGCGGACGCTGCTCACGCAGTGATGTCTCAGACGCGGTTGTTCGGTATGCGACAGCACGTCGATTGTCGGTGTCGTCCGGCACTGTTGAACGCAGGCGTCGATCACGACGCGCGGGTGCACGAGAAATCGCGCGTTGATCGCCGCGCTTCCGTCAAGACAGCCGTGGGGGACGTTCGGCCGCTTGGAGGTGGAGCGATGCGGGTTGTTGGGGCGATCGGATGTGCCTGACTGACATTCCTTCGAGTTCCGTTGCCGAGAACTGTCCGGAGAAGGTGTTACATGCTGGGGAGCAGGAACGGACATCGACGCACATCTCTGTCGCCGGAGGGCGCGCTGATCGGCGTTGAGGACTTGGAACCGCCTCGGTGGGCGGATGTGGATCAGAAGGTCGCGGGCGCGGGTTTGTGGGAGACAGTCCGTGAGCTGCCGATGGCGGCAAGGCTGGTGGTGGGGCTGTCATTTCGGGCTTCGCCTGGTCGGACGGTGTTGGCGGGTGTGGTCCAGTTGGCATCGGGCTGCGCGTCGGCGTTCGGTCTGTTCGCCACGGCCGGGGTACTGACGCAGCTGTTGACCGCGGGGCCGACGCCGGAGCGGGTGATGGCGTCGCTGCCCGCGATCATCGCTGTCGTGGGTGCTTTCGCCTTGCGCGGTTTGCTGGACAGCGTGGTGTCGGCGGTGCAAGGGGTGTTGATGCCGTTGGTTCGCCGTGCGGCACAGGATCGGCTCAACTCGGCGGTCGCTGAGGTGGAGCTGTTGGCGTGGGAGGATTCCGACTTCCAGGAGCTGGCCCGGCAGGGCGGCTATCAGGGTGTTCAGGCCGTGGAGTCGAGCGTGCGCAGCATCGCTTCGATCTCCTCGGCGCTGGTGTCGCTGGCTGCGGCGATGATCACGGCCGCACTGCTCAATCCCTGGTTGTTGCCGGCGCTTCTGGTGCCCACGGCAGCCGAGGCATGGGCGTCGATGCGCGCGGCCAAACAGGGCTACGTGAACTTCCTGAGCCTGGTGACCCGGCGGTTGCGGCTGCACGTTGTTGAGAACCTGCTGGTCGCGCGGGATGTGGGAACCGAACGCGCGGCTCTGAACCTGCAGGAGCCGTTGCTGGCCGAGCACCGCCGTATTGCTGATCAGGTCACCGAGGAGGCGATCCGGGCTGAGCACCGGCAGACCTGGACGCGGTTGATCGGACGCACTCTGGCCGGCACTGGCACCGGTCTGGCCTACGGCGTGCTCGGCGTTCTTCTCTACATCGGTGCGATGCCGCTGGCCATCGCCGGAGCCGCGGTCATCGCGATGCGGGCTGCGGCGAGTTCGCTGTCGACCACGATAATGTCGGTCAACCGTCTCTACGAGCACTCGTTCTACCTGCGGTTCTACACCCAACTGCTCGCCGAGTCGCAGCGGCGCCGCAGGCCCACGAGTGGTGTGGCCGCTCCTCGCGACCCGGAGACCATTCGTCTGGAGAACGTGTCGTTCACCTATCCCGACGCTGACGAACCGGCGCTGGTCGACATCGACCTGACCTTCCATCGTGGCGAGGTCGTGGCGCTGGTCGGGGAGAACGGATCTGGCAAGACCACGCTCGGAAAGCTCATCACGGGCCTGTATCCCCCGAACCGGGGCCGCGTGCTGTGGGACGAGGTGGATCTGGCCACCGCGGATGCGCGAAGCGTGTACGAGCAGGTCGCTCTGATCGACCAGGATCCCGCTCGGTGGCCCATGACCGCCGACACGAACATCCGCATCGGGAACCTCGCGGCCCCGCAGCCCTACGGTGCTACGTGGGAGACCGCGTTGCGCGAATCGGGCGCCGACGAAGTCCTCGCCAAGCTCCCGAAAGGGCACAGCACGGTCCTGTCACGGCAGTTCCGGGGAGGCCATGAGCTCTCCGGCGGCTCGTGGCAACGGCTCAGCGTGGGCCGCGGGATCTTCCGCGATCACGCCGCGGTGCTGATCGCCGACGAACCCACCGCCGCGCTCGACGCCAAGGCCGAAGCCCGCGTTTTCGCCGGCCTGCAACGCGCGACCCAGGGATCCCGTGACGACGCCCATCGCACCACGGTCCTCGTCACGCACAGACTGGCCAACATCCGCCACGCCCACCGCATCGTCGTCATGGATGCAGGCCGCGTCGCCGAGACCGGCACCCACGAGGAACTGATGGAAGCCAACGGCCTGTACCGAGAACTGTTCACCATCCAGGCCCGCGCCTACGCAACCGAACCCGGTTGCCGCACATGCCGCACCGCGCCAAGCCGACAATGACCAGGGCGCTTCCGTGTCTAGCGGTGCGGCAGCGAGCTGTGGGCAGATGCCCTGGTCAGGAGGATTCCGAACCGCTGGGTATCGCCGCGAGGAAGCGGCGGACCTCACGGCGGGTGCGCAACCGGATCAGGTCGCCCACGGCGTGTTCGGCGATCAAGCGCTCGACCCAGGGGCGCATCGTGCGCCGGTAGCGAAGGATGTACCTGACGAAACCCAAGGTGATGCGGCCGCGCCGGTGACGGGAATGCACGTCGTCACCGCGGTGCTGGTACCGGCGTTGCATGATCCCCCACAGGCAGACCAGCGGGTGAAGATCGAGGAAGATCACTGCCTCAGCTTTGCCGAGCCGGATCGGCATCGTCGAAGCGTAGTTGCCATCGATGATCCACTCGTCGTCGGCGACGAGCTCGCGCTGCCGCTGGGCGAACGACTCAGGGTCGAGAGCATTCCAGTGCTCATCCCAGTACTCCATGTCCAGGAGGACGATGGGCAGGCCAAGCCGTTGCCCGAGCTGGCTGGCCACCTCGGATTTCCCGCTGCCCCCGCACCCGCAGACCATGATCGTGCGCATAGTTCCCCCAAGCGCTGAGCATGCGACTACCAACGGCGGAAGCCGCCCTCGCTGTTGAGGACTTGGCCCACAACCCATTCCCCGTCGTCGGAGGCAAGCCAGGCGATTAGACGAGCTGGATCATCCGGCGTGCCGAAGCGCCCGCGGGGAAACCGCTGGCGCAGCGATTCCAACGTGTCCTCATCGATGCCCATGCCGGGATCAAGGAACCCCGTGTTCACCGGCCCTGGGTTCACGGTGTTGAGAGTGATGCCTTGATCAGCGAGCTCATCGGCAACGGTCAACGTCATGCCTGCCAAGGCGGCCTTAGCCGCGCCGTAAGCCACTTCACCAGCCATGGGTGCGTCCTGCTGCCCCGAGGTCATCCACACCACCCGCCCACCAGGACGAGCCGGATCGTGTTGCGCGGCGAAGGCCTTGGTTAGCAGCAGCACCGAACGCGCGTCAGTGGCCCAATGCTCATCCAACTGTTCCAGGGTGATGTTGGCCAGAGTGTCATCTCCGCCGGAACGTGCGTGGTTACACACCAGAATGTCCAGCGGCCCAGCAGCGGCCACCGCCTGCTGCACCAGGTTCTCCGGCGCGCCGGGCTCCGTCAGGTCGCCCGGGACATCAACCAAGCCCGCCCCCTCACGTAGGTGCGGACGGATCGATTCCAGAACCTGATCGAGATCATCGGGACCCCACGGCTGAGTCGTGTCATGGGCCCGGTGATGGTGCACCACCACGCTGGCGCCCATCGAAGCCAGCCGCCGGACCACCGCCGCCCCGATACCAGGAACCCGACTCGCCCCCGAAACCAGCGCCGTACGCCGCTCCAACGGCAGCATTGTCATCAAGTTCCCTTCAGCCGACGCACCCACAGCAGGCTCCCAATATCATAGAAGGAACGCCACGCATTTTCCGGGGCGCTCTCTACCGGATACAGCGTGCCTCCCGGCCGCTAAGAGCGGTGAGCAGCGCTTCGCTTGGGCTTACGGTGCGAACGTGTTGGTGAGGATATTGGGGCTGCCGTGACCGCGACGTCGGCGTTTCGGAGCGGCGCTGATTCCGGGCGCATGTCGAACGCCATCCGTCCGACCGTGAGCGAACCCGTGGTTTCGACCGCAGCGTGCAGATTCTGCGTGTTGACCACGTCGGGTCGCACGAGGTGGGCGGTGCACACCACGTCATGCACGGGCACCGCGCCCTCGGATCCGGCGCCGACATAGGCGTCGATCCGCTTCTCAATGAACCGCGCAGCAGTAATCCCGGCGGGCGTACCGAGACCGTTGAGCACACGGCGAGTTTCCCGGCTGATCACGGCCTGGAGCGCGCCGGGGAAATCCGGCGGCGAAGACCATCGCAGCGGCTTTCGGAACAGCCCAAACGTTGAACTCCGCCGAAGCCGTAACCTTCCCGTCGGCCTGCCCGCCACCCATGATCACGAGCGCCTCGACACGGGACCGGCCCCGGGTTCAGGGCCTACGCAGCGGCGATGTTGCTCATTGGCCCGAGGCGGCACATGGCACTCACCAGGCGTCACTGCCGACGATGTACGCCACCGCAAAGCCGTGATCGGTGAAGCGTCAACTCAACTCTGGGAAGCCGGGCAACGACTCATCGACAAGGGCGAAGCCCGTGGTTAGGCTCGGCCCGCTGCCGAGAAGCCGTCCGTGTGACGTACCCGCAAGATCTGGGGCAGAAGCGATGCCGGGGTCCCGCAAACGTCCTCACGGCCCCTGGGTGAGCCAGACGGTAGCCCAGACGAGTAGCACGCACAGGACGACGCCGAGTCCGAGGCCGGTGAGGAAGACGTGCTTGGTGTCGAAGCTCGATTCCACGGGTGCTGGTGCTGGCCGTTGCGGCTCACGGTTCTGCTGGTGGGCGCCGCTCTGCTCCAGGGTGGCCGTGACCTGGCGAGCCACAGCGTGCGAGAGCTCGCGCGTGTCGGGGCCCGTGTCGAACTGGGCTTTGTCGATCGTCTCAGCAGCACCGCTGGCCTCGCCCGCGGCGATGATGAACGCTCGCAGATCGAAATCCTGCAGCATTGAAGCACCCGCATTGAACTGGCCCGCGTCATCGCTGAAGGTGCCGAGTCGGCCCACAGCTCCGTTGAGCGTGTGAACGGTCTCGGCGAAGTTTCCCGAGGCCAGCCGCTCAGAGGCAGTGTTGAGCATCGCCGCGACTTCGTAATCGCGGCGCTTGTCGGTGAACTGCTCATAGAGCACCGTGAGGACCTTGGCAGTGGCCGAATCGACCTTCGTGCCAAGCTCATCAATCCCGGACATGATCACCTCAGTGCCCTGCGACGTGGCCAGCTTGATCATGTCCTGGATGTCGGTGTAGCTGTAGCGGTCGATCCCGTTGAACTTCTCTCGCAGCTCGTGCTCAGCCTCTTCTTTCCACTCCAGTAGCATCTCTTCGGTGTACTTGGGGGCGATTGGGCTCTTGTCCACGAGGTGATGATGCGTGTCGCACAGCAACACGAGGTTCAAGTAGTTGTCCCGGACCGCCGCGTCCATCGGACGCCACCGCGGCATCGACGGAGAAATCGGCACGATGTGCGCGGCCTGCACGTTCTTCCCTGCCCTCTTGTCTACAGAGAGCTTGACCGTCGGAATCCGACATTCCGGGAACGCACACCGCGTGGACACAGCAAACAAAAACGCCTCGGCAGCAGCATTCGGACGCCGCTCACGCATAACAGGGCCACCCACCCTCATCCCAGATCGATCAGATCACGGCGCGTGACCGTAGCGCGCCCCACCGACACTGGAGCTCAGATCGCTGGCCGCACCGCTCGCAGGCAGGTCTGGATTGTTCGAGCGGTGATCGCGTTCCGTAGCCAGGACCGTCCGGGAGGCCTGTACCTCCTAGACGTGACCACCGACCCGGATCTCCGTCGGCGGGGCGTTTCCGCAGCCCTGCTGCGGGCGGTGCAGGAGGCTAGTAGCGAGTTCGGGTGTCGGCGCCTCTACCTGACGTCGGAGCCCGAGAACATCGCAGCACACCGCACATGGACACGTCTGGGTACGTTAACGTCCCGGGCGATCGCATCGTGAACGGTGTTGAGGTCCAAGGGTCCAGGCAAGCACCGGGCTGTCTACGAACTGCAGCTGAAGGATTAGACGCTGGTTGAGCTGCTGACTCCGACAAATGAGCGAACTTAGTTTGTCGAGAACAGGACGTCTGCTGACTCGTTTAAGGTCGCGCTTGCGTCGGACGTAGAGGGGTGAGGGGGCCGTGTGTCGGAGGGGTTTCGTGTCGATCTGCATGCCTTGGAGGAAGCGTCCAAGGGGGTCAGCGACACTGTTCAGGCTGCGCGGAAGGACAGAGTCGCCGACCTGGACACGGGTGTGGAGTTCGGCCACGACCGCCTTGCCGGGACGGTGACCGACTTTTGTGATCGTTGGGACCTGGGTGTGGCTCACCTCGTGACCGACGGCAGCGAAGTCGCGGGTCAACTGGCGCACTGCGTGCAGGTGTATCGGGAGACCGACGAAGCAGCCCGAGCGCAGTTGGAAGGGCTGATCGAGCGCTCCTCTGGCGATGACCCGGCGGCTGACTGATGGCGGCTGAACTCGGCCGCACCCGTGATCCGAAAGCGCTGATCCCCGGCGATCTTGATGGAATCCTCGGCACAGCATCGTCGATGGCCTCCTACGTTGAGGTCCTGCATGAGGCGGGAGAAGGTCTCAAGCGCATCGACACCACTGAAGGGTGGAGGGGCGAGGCGGCCGAGCAGTTCCGTTCGGCCTTCGACGGTGAACCCGGCAGGTGGTTAGAAGCCGGCGATTGCTTCCACGACGCGGCCACAGCACTGGAGCGCTACGCAGAAGCCCTCACCTGGTCACAGGGCCAAGCGGCTGAGGCGATCCGACTGTGGGACGAGGGCGAGGCTGCCACCAAGAGCGCGAAGGCCGAGCACGAACAAGCCCCGGAGGGCACCCCACCGCAGCCGTTCCACGATCCGGGTGAAGAGAAGCGCCGCGCGGCCACGGCGTTGCTGCAGCACGCGCGCACTGAGCTCAGGAATGCGGGTGACGTTGCTGCCGACGCGGTTGGCCGGGCACGGGACCAGGCTCCTGAACAGCCGAACTTCGTGGAACAAGCGGGAGCCGCGATCGGCGACGCGGCCGGCACGGTCGTCAATGGCCTGGCCTCACTGGGCAACGCCGCGATCCACCATCCTGAAATGGTCCTGGGATTGGCCGGCGGTGCTGCGCTGACCGCGGTCAGCGCAGCAGGCGAAACCGCAGGAGTGGTGCTGGATGCGACCGGTGCGGGCGCGGTCGCCGGGGTTCCACTCAACGCGGTCTCTACGGCGGGGATCGTTACCGGCGTCGGTATGATGGGCGTGGCCATGGCCGGGCTCGCTTCGGAAGCCGCTGGCGACGACGAAGTCCAACCCGTGGACACCGATGGTGCCGAGGCTGCACCCGCGGAAGAGGCGCCGGCCAAACCCCCGGAAGAGATCACCGGGATGACCAAGCACGGTGAAGAGCGGGCGATGGGGCGTGACGGTCACGGGGTCTCGGATCAGGCCATGAAGGACGCGGTGGAGAATCCGGTGAAGTCGGTGAAGGAACAAGCCGGTGGGAAGTACAAGTACACCGGTGAGGACGCCACCGTGATCCTCGGCTCTGATGGTCAGGTGATCACGACGTGGGCGCGCAACTCGAACGGATGGAGGCATCCATGAGCAACGTCATCGACAACTTGCCGCCCGAGCTCCAGGACGTGTTCACCGCGGTCCTCGACGAGCACGACAGCGACCTGCTGAACTCCCTAAGGGCCAGCAGCGAGCCCAGCCAGGACGAACGCGAGGCTGTGGAAGACATCCTCTCCGACGCCTTCAGCGAGCACATCGATGACGACGGCGAACCGACCGAGCGCGGACGCCTCATCGACGACGCGCTGGGGAAGTTCCTGCTCCGCTGGCCAATCGACGATTAACCGTCGGTGTACACACGGTGCTGGCCACGGAATGCCCTGGTTAGGGAAGCAGCACGCAAGGACGTTTCTCCGTAGTTCAGTGCTTGCTGAAACGGCGACTCGCTTACTTTGCTTGTTGGACTGCACTTTCTATCTCGCCTCGCAGGCTGTGCCACATCCGTAGGCGTTGGTCGTCGTGGATCTGCAGCTCTGTTGTGCTCTCGTGGAGGAGTCGCCGTGCGTTGGTGCGATCACCGCGGAGCAGCGCTTCCGCGGCGTCAAGTACGTGGAAGGCCTGAAGGTCGATTGAGTACGTTGCGGGGTGTTGTTCCCGCAGTGTTCGAGCCAGATTGGTGAGCCTTGGTAGCAGGGCAGTAGCGAAAGGAACAGGTTCGGGGATGAGGGTCGAAGCAGCAGCGCAGTAAGGGCCCGTCAGGTGGAGGAATTCGACAGCCGTGACTGGGTACAAGGGTCCCTGGCTCGCATGTTCATCAAGCAGCTCCGTAGCCGCGCGAAAGGCCATTTCCCACTCGCCGAGGAACATGTACGACGCCGATAGCAGCACGAAAAACTGCTGTGCGTGGAGAGGTTCTTGCGGCTCACTGAGTGCCTCGATGCATAGCTGGACCGTGATGCGCAAGTCGTTGTCTGAGTGGAAGTTGGTGTGTGCTTGCTGTAGGAGCCTCGCTGTGCGACCGACTCCCGACTCCGGGAGATGCCGGAGTAGTTCGGTGAACTCCCCGATCAGCTTGCTGCTCCGCCCGTCGAGGACATCGTCTATGGCCAGTTGACGGAGAATGCTGACTGCTTGCTGTGCGTACTGAGCAGCGAGGTCAGGTTTTTGGTCGGCAGCGGCGGGTATCTCAGCAGCCGCGACCGCGAGGTGGTCGACGACCATTCGTGATTGGGGTTTGGTCTCGTGTGGCGTGCCCAGGAGGAGGGCCTGGGCGAGTTCACACCGCACGTACACGCGACGTATCGCAACTTGGTGAAGCGGCCACTCGTTGAGCGCGGAGAGTGCCGTCCGTAGATACTCTACGGCGGTCTCGTAGTCGCCAAGCTCGACCAGGGCGTGGGCGGTGGCCTCCCAGAGCAAGATCATGTGCTTGTCGTGGTCGTTGCGTTCCAGTGCATGGTCAGCGGTAGTTCGGGCGTGGTCGATCAGTACTCCTGCATGCGTGGTCTTGCCCGCGTCGACCGCCCCTTGAACCCAGTTCTGTAGGTGGTGGGCAATACGGGCGAACATGGCTTCGTCTTGATCGGGGCTTTGATAGCGGAACCGGTCGCGTAGGACGCGCTGCACGATCTCGTTCATCTGCACCGTGAGATCTCCGCCGGGAAACTGCTCGGCGTTGAACCACCCGAGGTCTTTGTCGCGCCGAGCAAGGGATTGACGGGTTAACGCCCGTAGGACCTCCTCGGGTGTGGTGTGAGGCTCGACCTTCCACCGGCGAGGTCCAGGTGCCCCGAGGTTGTCCAAATCGGTGGAGTGGACGTAGGCCACGCCGATCAAGAGCTGCAATGGCATTTGGTGAGGGGAGAGATACGCCGCGCTCTGCAGTATTCGCTCCCCAAACTCGGCTGAGACGTCGGCGGGATCTTGCTCGCAATATTTCGACATGCGGTCGACTGCGATATTGATCGCACCAACGAGGTTTCCGTTGTAGCCGTGTGGGCTCCGTGCAGAGTCGGCCAGGGAACGCTGCTGAACCTCGGTGGTGTAGCGATCAATACCGCTGATCCCAAGGCCCGTGCTGTTGAGATACGCGGCAGCGAGCTCGAGTGCGAGCGGCCAGTCCTGCATGAATGCCGCGAGATCATCAAGGCTAGATTCGGTGCTGCTGTGATCGGAGTCCGATAGGAGACGTCGGCGAAGTAGCTCGATCGACTGCGCACGATCCATCGAAGGCACTTCCACGTCGCTGGTCGCGGGGCCGTGCCAGCAGCTTCGCTCCGTGGTCGTGACGAGAACGCGACCCCAGCCGCGCCGCGGAACCCAGGACTGGACGAGCTCAGTGCTTACCGCATTATCGAGGACAAGCAGCCACGGCCCAGGGCACGCGCTGAGCAAGCTGTGTACGCGCTCACGCACGTCACCTTCGTCAGCGAGGGCCGGCGGTTGCTGTCGGCACGTACCCAACCATCTGCGAATCTCGTCTTCGACTAGCGCAAAGGAGCGATGCAGACTGGTGGTGTCGCTGGCCGATACCCAGAACACGCGATCAAACTCGTAGGCGCGATCAGCGGCCCAGGCCGCAGCAAGTGATGTCTTGCCGACCCCGGACAAGCCATGCAGCACGCAACAGGGCACTCCGCTGTCGTTTCCGGTCGTCGCGAGAGAACGGCTGATTCTTCCGAGGAGATCTGCACGGTCTACATCAGGCACGACCGGAGCAAGGCCGGCGTGGACATCCCAATCACGCTCGCCGACTGCCTCAGTGACCACGCGTTCATCTGCGCCCAACACCTCACGAAGTTCGTCCAGCGATAGCACTACGTTCTCAGGATGGGCGGCTCGATCAGCCAGGAGGTCCAGCAGGTTTCGAAACACTAGGCCGGTCGACCGTGCCCCCGCCCCTGCGCGGTATTGCGTTCGTAGCGAGCGGACGCGGCGTCGCAACTTTTCCTGATACGAGTCGATGGTTTCCGTAGAGATCACGATTCGAGCCCGCGTCAGCACGGATAGATGCGTAGCATCAGCCATCTCGAGCTGAGATCGCATGTCCGAATCACTAGCGTGCAAGTCGATGAGTGAGGCGCGAAGGTCTTCAGCGTCGCGATGATCTTGTTCCAAGGTGCTCGCGAGCTCACGGACCAAGCGTCCGGGGCGCCGGTTAGTCACGAAGTGGTAGTCAGGAGCCGCTGCCTGCTTGGTGGCGTTCCAGAGTTCCCGCCACACCATGGCGAACGAGTATGTCGACGAAGGGGCACCGCTCTTGACCTGGACGTCAAGCTCTGGCCGTCCATGGGAGAGCAACGAGAAATCCAGTTCGTTGAGTACCTTTCCTGTTGCCTCGTCACATCGGCTCTCCACTGCGACCGCGGTGACATGCTCCTGCCCGGACTCAATTGCCTGCAATGCGTAGTCGAGCGCGCACAGGTTCTGGTACCGCAGTCCTCGTGCGTTTGCGCTACCCCCTCCGATAACACCCACTAGACAGTCCCTTCTTGGCTTCATCTTCACGACGGCGGATGTTGATAAGGAATGAATCAACGTGGTCGAGGAATTTCGTCAGTGACCAAGTGGCTTTCTACCACGCGGCCATGACAGTAAAGGACGCTTGCAGGTGAGCTCTGGGCAGCTTGCCGCCGGAGCTCCAGAACATGTTCATCGCAGATCAAGATCGGTCCGTGGCCAGGTGACGACCCGAGGCTCAAGACGGATGACGCCGGTTTCCTCTGCTCAGAGCAACCACCTTGACGCCGTCGAGCTACTTCCGTGACCCCGTCACGCAGCTTGTCCCATGACTGGGTCGGCCGAAGCGCTGCTCGCACATCGGTTACCGCGCGCACCGAAGTCGGGATTCCTGGCCATGGAGGCGAGCTGAAGTCGATCCAGCACAACCGAAGGCGGCAAGCAAGAACCTCGCAGGTCAACGCTGAACGCTCAACCGTGGGCGGGCTCATGCCCAAATCATGAAGCACGCCGGGGTCACGTCATCGGGAGTGCCAGGAACCCACCAGACCTGGTCACTGCCCGGCTCGATCAAGCGTGACATCCCGACCGGAGTGCGTCGCCCGGTATCTATGCGTTCCAGTCCGCGCGCACGACTCCGTGCCCAGATCAGCGCCTCCGAGCACACCTCATCCATCCGGCATCTCCGTTCCAGGAGCACGACATCGACTGAACCAACCGTCTGTCACCCACGAGGGCACAACGCCCGGGTCAACGTCGAGACGCGGCCCCCATGCCAACTTGTGCCCCGACAGTCAGCGGCTGCACGGTCCGGCGCAACGCGCCCCGAGTTTCACCCCTCGGGAGCTCACCGCCGAAGGCGCCCACTACCCCCGGCTGTAACTCCGCGGCACAACGCTGCTCGTAGAGCACTGGTTTGTCGGGGGACTGTGAGATAACGGAAGCGTGGAAGATCGGCCAGCCCACCGCGGCACGAAGCGGCATGCACGCCTGCGACACAACCCGCGCGGACCGTTGCTGTGGGTAGGTGACGACGAGGACTGGGAGACCGCACGTCAGAAAGACCAAGTACTGGTGTGCCCGGAGACTGCATGCGACATCGAGCTGGCCGCCGTCCATGCCCCCAGCAACCGCTATAACCCTCGGTTCTTCCGGTTCAAGTCGGCTTCGCGCATCTGCGGCCACTGGCCTGCCGGCAACCGCGGCGGCCCGGAAACCCCGCAGCACGACTGGGTGAAAGCGCGCCTTGCCCGCATTGCTCGACACCAGGGTTACCAAGCCACCGCTGAGCACTGGCACACCCGCGCCGACGTGTACGTCCATGAGCCAGCTTTCTGCCTGGAAGTACAACTGCGCCCGACCCAGTTCGCCGACCGCACAGCCAGCCGCCATCACAAGGGGACCGAAGTGTGCTGGTTCATCCGTGACGGCTTGGACTCCAAGAAGAGCCGCCAAGCGCTGTTTCACGGAAGAGGCGTGCGATTCCGAGTTGTCGATCGCGAGACGCATCGACCGATTGAACCCTGGAACGAACCCGGAAATTACGATCTTGACCGCCGCGCCGTCATCGAGGTGTGGGGCACGGTCGCTCGCCCGCCGCGCCGGGGGCGGGAACCTGATCCCACGGCGACCGGACCAGGTGTCTCCTGGTTCACCACGGGCACATTGAGCGGCTATCAGTTCCTCACAGAGGTGCTGTCCGGCCAACGCCGCTGGTACCCGGCCGGGCGCATCGGTAACAAGACCGGCCTGTGGGTGCTGGACACCGACGTCGCTGCCTACAACGAGTTCCGCAAGCGGCAACAGCAACACCGCGAACAACTAGCCCGAAAGGCCGAAGAGGCTGGCGGCCCTCAGCTATCCGGGGAACCGCAGACCGAGCCAGCCGAGCCGACGCCGCACATGCCAGTGTCTGCCATCCAGCGCCATGAGACGACACGGGAGATAGCCGAGCTCGAAGCGGAGACAGGCCCAATCAACAAGATTGGTAACTTGCCGCGGGCCGCCGTTCCTGTGTATTCACCTGCTTCTCGGCCTCGGCCTCGGCCTCGGCCTCGGCGACGGCGTTGGTGGCAGTTCTGGCTACTATGGTGACGCGTATCTGTCCGTGTTGACGGTTAAAGAAAACCGACATGTTGCAGGGGTGCTCGCATGTCGGTGACTGTGATCGTGTCTGGGTGATCGAGGGCGAGATATTCGATTTCCTGTGTGTTCGCGTTCCATTGATCGAGGATGAAGAGGGACAGTTGACCGCAGTGTGGGCAGTGCTGGGTAAGTAGGAATGGGCGCAGGAGTCGGTAGCGTCCGTAGGAGTCGGCGATGTAAGGGCTACCGGTTTCCAGAATCTGTGTTGTGTGCTCGTCGGTGGGGGAGACGATGTTGTGGTCGCCCATGAGTTCGCGGTAGGTGATTTGCGAGGTGTTGATGAAGCTGTCCCAGTGGCAGGCGTCGATATGGCGGAGAGGGTAGTCGACGAGCCATTCGACGCCGCTGAGAATGGTTTTCAGGTGCCTTCGGGAATTTTGAACGGCGTCGTTGATTTCGTGGGCTGCTGGTCCTCGGCCGTGGGATTTATGGTTGCGTCGTTCGTACAATTCGCGGACCGCGCTCGCCATGTCGGCGTCGGTAAAGCAGCGGAACCGCGTCAGTGGCGAGTCACTGGGAATGTCCTGCTCAGTGGCGGCTGTGGCGACCTCGCGGAGGATGTTTAGCCAGATTCCGAAGGTCATCTGGGCCATGTTCCCCTGGCGGACACGGCGACGTAGGGCATGGACGCGGTGGAGGGAAATTTGCGCTTCGCGGGCAAAGACAAGGCCGAGGACCGCGCAGTACGCGATAGCGGCCTCGGCGCACTCCAGAACCAGTTTGTAACCAGCCTCATCGGGGCGTGCGGCCTGTACCTCGCGCCAGCGTCGTGCGATCGGGTACGGCAGTGTGGCCCGTAGCCGCGAACCGACCTCGTTGACTGCACTAGCTGCTTCGCGTCGCTGCCGGGTGAGTCGGCCCGACTCGATCATATGGGCGCGTGCAGTTGTGGGGTCGGGCCACTGGAAGAAGCTGTGGACAGCGTCGTCGGCGTCGCGTTTCCAGGTTCCGAAACTTTCGGCTGCGCTGGTCAGTTCGGTAATGGCGTTGAGTGTCGCACTATCTGGCTTTGGGATGCGCTGGCGTTTCAGAATTTCTGGGGGGATAATTGCGAGGTTGTCTCTGCAGGTGATCCCGCCGAGCAGGTAATTGCTGCAGATATACCGCAGATAGAAGAATTCTTCGCTTGGGGACAACGGCTTGAGTGGGCGAAGAACAAGTAAGGAATCTGATGGTGTTCTTTGTTGTTCTTCCGATGAAATGATGATGATAGGCACCCGGTCGCCTGACCAAATTCGAGCGATTACGAAGTCGCCGGGCTGCAGCAAATCTTGCTTGCGAACGCGCTCCGGTGCGGAGGTGCGAGGGAAGGCGTAAGTGTTGGACGCTTGGATGTGGAGGTCGTACGCCGTCAGCGCATACGCCGTGCACTCATCCTGGCTGTCGCTTCCGATGGGCAGGGTTTGCCGAGTGCGCTCGTGGACGCTGAATACTTCCTCGAACGGGATACCGTCCATCGCGCCGGTCATATTCGCGTCCTGTGGGCCGTCATCCGAAGCGGGGTCCAGGCTGACCGGTGTCATGGCATGTACTCGCCACTCGGTTGACAGTGGATCTCTGTCGGAGCGAACAAGCAGGATTGGTGAAAATTGCGGGAAAAGATCAGACATGAACCGTGCAGTAGTGGCTATGAGCTGCAGGTCTAGCGCTGACACTACCTTGCTCAAAACGTGCCAGGTGGACGGGGTGAACTGTGCGAGTTGCCCATCGACGATGATGATGCCACGCCGCTGCCCGGTTTTTCATTTTTCGCTTGTGCTAGATTCGCTGCGAGAAATCCGGTGACGACGTATGAGAGCAACTGAGTCAGGTCATCATCACCAGGGGAGAGCCCGCTTCGCTGTGACAGCGGGAGATGGCGAGCCGAAGCGGATGCGGAAGGGGATCGGTTGGGGACGCAGACGTCGATTGCGATGTCTGCAGCCTCGAATACTCCCTGGAGTAACAGCTGGGAGGCGCCGTGCGTGGTGTGGATGTCTGTCGCTCTATCGAGTAGAGCAGCTAGTCGTTCGGTGCGTTGGTCCTCGTTGTAGTATTCGCAGGAAATCTGAAAGAGCTCCTTGCCTCCGAGTCCATAAGGAAGACCGTCAGGCAGGCGAGAGAGCCGCTGAGCCTCCTTTAAGGAGGCCAGTATACCTTCAATCATGTAGCCGAGGAGGTCGACCACCGATTGCTTCGTGGTGAGTAGGACGTCGTTCGTGGCCTCGGGCTCAAGAAGTGTGTACTGCAACTTCGCGTAGCGGTCCAGGGTGTCGGCTAGATGCGTTAAGCGCTCATCGGGGATGGTTTCGTGAAGCACGAAACCAATGAACTCTTTTTCGGTCAAATAGGGCAGCTTGCGGTTGCCAAGGGCGTGATCACCCATCCATTGGAACCAACGCGCGTTGAACCCGTGACTGTGTAGATGCTCCCGCCAGTCCTTGCGTGAACGTACCCAGGTCAGGTCTGCGTCGTCGAGAGACTGAAGCGTTGCGCCTAGCCGTGCACGCAACGACGAGACGTCCTCAGACGGCTCGTCATGGTCGAACGGCATAGATTCAAGACCAAGCGCCCGACGTGGTTGAAACGAGTACCATGCCTCCATTATTCCCTCAGTGCCTGACGAGTCCACCCGAGCACACACGATCCATCCAGTGATCAGTCGTGCACCGGTCTGTGGGTGCCGCCATTCCAGTACGACGTGACCCGTGCCCTGCTCAGCGCCAGCTCGCGCGACACGAGCGGCCGGCTGCTGTGACTGCCCGAGAACCGTCAGAATGAGCCACAGTGCCGCTGGCCTGCGACCCAAGCGGACAGTGAAGGGTCACGGCGGTTCGGGAGGTTCTGGTGGATCTGTTGGTCGTTGTTCCCGGCAGGTTTCTCTTTGCCAATCGAGAATCCGCGGAAGTCGAAGTACCTGATGTTCGTGAACGGAGCTTTGCCGATGTTGCGGCGAAACAACGTCCGCCCGTTGCAAGAATGGCCCGACCCGTACGGCACGCGCAGCAGGCTTCCGCTGTTCAGGTGGTCGGCCACCTCGCGCAGTTCGGGATGCGCTGTTCCTTGCACGTGGCGCACCTCGAACCGGCAGCCGTAGCGAGCCGCCACCGGTCGAGTTCGAGCTCAGTGGTATTGCCGTCGTCCCTTGGTTTCGCCGGGCAGGTCTTGAGCCGGGCGCGCGGCTGAAGTCCGCCCAACGGCGGTTCCGCCTGCGGGTGGTGTTCGAACACGTGCTGGTCATCGCGGTGTCGGCCGCCGTGATCGAGAGTTGCGACTGATCGCGTCAGGTTCGTAGTGCCTGCGACGGTTTCCTCGTGAGGACGGTGATTTCTACGGTAGTGGAGCTGTCCGCGCAGTCGGTCTTGCGGTGAACGCGCGGCTGCGGTTCCGCCGCCGGACCCGCCGGCCAGCTCGCTCGGGCAGCACTCAGTCGATGGTGGTCACGGATCGGGTGAGTTCCTCGATGAACTCGTGCACTCCGCCCTGCGGCCACACGTCGCGCACGGACATGTCGAGCATCAACCGGCCGTGCACGGCCGACCACAGCGAGAGTGCGCCTTCCTGTGGTGACTGCGTCAGCCGCATGCCTTCGGCTGCCAGCCGGGTCACCGCCGCGTGCCACCGCTCGGCCACGTCGGTCGTGTCGGGTCCCTCGTCGCTCAGGAATTCCGGAGGAACGGTGAAGATCAGCCGGAATCCTCCTGGGTTGTCTTGAGCGAACCGGCAGTAGCCGTGGGCGATGGCGGCGAAGCGCTGCGCAGCCGAGTCTCCGGTCGCTTCGTCGTCGGCGCGGTCCATCGCGGTCAGCAGCTGGTCGAACAGGCTGTGCACGGCCGCGCGGCTCAGGCTCTCTTTGTCCGGGAAGTGCCGGTAGATAGAGGGGGCGGTGATGTTCGCTTCCTTGGCCACTTCGCGCAGCGACAACGGGATGGGGCGCATCCGCTCTTCGTCGGCGATCAGCCGGAGCATCGCTTCGAGGATCTCCGTGCGCAACTTCCCGCCCTCGCCGCGGGCGTTGCGCGGCCTGTCTCCCGTGGACGCGGGCGAATCGGTCGAATCGGTGGGCGTGGCCATGTCTTCAGGTTCGCACAGCGGCCCGCCGGAGGAAGCCGTGCCGCACGCCGATGGGCCACGGGGAGCTGCTTTTCAAGAAAGGTAAACATCTGTAAAGTTACGGGCGTAATCTGAACTTGTCGGAGCTGTCCGGCTCTTTCGTCAGGAGCGCCCGTGCAGATCACCATCGAAGAGGAGAAGTGCTGCGGTGCCGGTCAGTGCGTGCTGGCCGCCCCGGGGGTCTTCGACCAGCGCGACGAGGACGGCGTCGTCGTCCTGCTCGACACCGACCCCGGTGACGAGCAGTTGGATAACGTCCGCAACGCCGCGAACCTGTGCCCCGCGGCGGCCATCGAGGTGCACGAGTGACAGCGGTACCCCGGGAGATCGTCGTCGTGGGTGCCTCGGCGGCAGGTCTCGCTACCGTCGAAGGCCTCCGGCGGGGCGGTTACGACGGGCGGCTCACCGTCCTCGGCGACGAAGCCCACCTGCCCACGACCGGCCCCCGCTGTCAAAGCAGGTGTTGTCGGGGGAGTGGGAGATCGGGAAGCTCGCACTGCGCGATGCGGCGGTCTACGAAGACCTCGGCGTCGAGCTCAGACTCGGCTCCCCGGCTTCCTCTTTGGACACCTCCGCCCGCGAGCTCCGCTTGGCCGACGGCACCGCCCTCGGTTACGACGCGCTGGTCGCTGCGACCGGTGTGCGGGCCCGCGCTCTGCCGGGTGTTGAGGGCACCGAGGGCGTGCACTTGTTGCGCACCCTCGAAGATGCGTTGGCGTTGAAGGAATCGCTGGCCTCGGCTCCGCGGCTGGTGATCGTCGGTGGCGGATTCATCGGGGCTGAGGCGGCCGCCGTTGCCCGTGAATCGGGGTGTGCGGTCACCCTGATCACCGATCAGCACGTGCCGTTGTCCGACGCCGTCGGCGCCGAGATCGGCGCGATACTCACCGAGATCCACCGGGACCACGGGGTCGACGTCGTCACCGACGCGATGGTCGAAGGAGTCCGCAGCGACGGAGGCCGCGTCACCGGCGTGCGGCTGGTCGACGGCCGCACCGTCGACGCCGAGGCCGTGGTGATCGGCATCGGCACCCTGCCCAACGTCGAATGGCTCGAAGGCAGCGGTGTCCCCATCGGAAACGGCATCGAATGCGACGGCACGCTGCACGCCGGACACGGCGTGTGGGCGGCCGGAGACGTGGCCGCCTTCCCCGATCCGGCCAGCGGGGAGCGGATCCGCATCGAGCACCGCACCAACGCGGGCGAGCAGGGCATGGCCGTGGCCCGCAACATCCTCGCCGGTGCCCGCGAGGCGGAATCGTTCAGCAGCGTGCCCTACGTCTGGTCCGACCAGTACGACCTCAAGATCCAGATCTACGGCCGCAGCAGAGGGGCCGATCGCATCCACGTCGTGGACGGCAGCCTCGCCGATCGCAAGTTCACCGCCCTCTGCGCCCGCGACGGCCACGTGACCGCCGCCATCGGCGTCAACATGGTCCGCCCGCTGCGCGGCCTGCGTCCGGTGGTCGCCGACCGCACCGAATGGGAGACCGCCGTGGCCGCGCGCACCTCAGCCGCTTGACGAACACCCCACCACACTAGGAGTAGTCGTGACGACGACCGAGTCCACCGAAACACCCCGGTTCCCGCTGACCCGGGGATGCCCGTTCGCCCCGCCCGAGAAGGCCGTCGAGTACCGCGCGGAAGGGGCTCCCCGGCGCGTGCAGATCTGGAACGGCGCCCAGCCTTGGCTGATCACCCGCCACGACCAGATCCGCGAGGTGCTCAGCGCGACCGACCGCTTCGGAGCCGACGTCACCAACCCCGGGTTCCCGAACACCAGTGACGCTCAGCCCTACGTGGAGGGTGAGCTCTTCTTCCGCAAGGACGGGCAGGAACACCTGCCGTTCCGGCGCATCCTCAACGGCGACTTCACGGCGAAGCGCTCCGAGGCCCTGCGCCCTCGGATGATCGAGCTGACCGACCGGCTGATCGACGACTTGGAGCAGGATCCGCGTCCGGTCGACCTGATCGAGAAGTTCGCGCTCGCCCTGCCCACCGTCGTCATCTGCGAGGTCCTCGGCGTGCCGCCGGAGGACAGCCCACGCGTGCACGAAGCCTCCAAGAAGACGGTGCAGCTGAGCATCCCCAAGGCGGAGAAGCTCGCCGGCATGCAGGACATGCACGACGTCCTGGAGAAGCACGCTGAGCGCAAGCGCGCCGAACCGGACGACGGCCTGCTGTCGCGCCTGGTGAACACCCACGTCGACGAGAGGGGCGACTTCGACTTCGAGTACGCCGTGCGGCTGGGCATGCTCGTGATCGGCGCCGGGCACGAGACCACCGCCAACATGATCGGGCTCGGCATCCTTGCGCTGATACGCGAACCCGATCAGCGCGACATCCTGCTGTCCGACCCGGACAAGTACGCGCCCACCGCAGTCGAGGAGATGATGCGGTACTGGAGCATGGTGCAGACCGAGCCGCGCCGGGTGTGCTTGCAGGACACCGAGGTCGGCGGGGTGCTCATCCGCGCCGGTGAGGGCATCATCTGCAACCTGCCCGCCGCCAACCGCGACCCGGAGGTCTTCGACACCCCCGAGGTCCTGGACATCACCCGCGTGCAGCGCCAGCACATCGGGTTCGGCTTCGGCGTCCACCAGTGCCTCGGCCAGAACCTCTCGCGCGTGGAGATGCAGGTCGCCTGGCCGCGCTTGTTCCAGCGGTTGCCCGGTCTGCGGCTGGCCGTGGACGAGAGCGAGCTGCACTTCCACGACGACGCCCTGACCTACGGCCTCGAGGAACTCCCGGTCACCTGGTGAGCGCGGAAGAAAGCGGGAATCGCATGAGCGGAAAGCTCGCAGGCAGGACGGCGGTCGTCGTCGGCGGCGGCCAGACGCCGGGCGCCACTCTCGGCAACGGGCGCGCGGTCGTGCTGACCTTCGCCCGGGAAGGCGCCGACATCGTGGTCGTCGACCGAGATGCGGCCTCCGCGGAGGAGACCGCGGACCTCGTCCGCGCCGAGGGCGGTTCCGCGGTCGCGCACCGCGCCGACATCACCGTCGACGAGGATTGCGCGAGCATCCTCCGGGCCGCGCTGAACGCTTACGGCCGGGTCGACGTGCTGCACAACAACGTCGGCATCGTCCCGGCCGGGCGCACCGAGGAACTCGCGCCGGAGAAGTGGCGGCAGGGTTTCGAGGTGAACCTCACCGGCATGTGGCAGACCTGCAAACACGTGCTGCCCCACATGCGCGAGCAGGGCAGCGGGGTCGTCATCAACATCTCGTCGATGGCCGGACTGCTGCACGCCGGAGAGAACATCGCCTACACCACGTCCAAAGCCGCGGTGCACTCGATGACCCGCAGCCTCGCCATCGAATACGCGCCGCACGGCGTGCGGATCAACTGCATCGCCCCCGGCATGATGGACACCCCGATGGGAGTCGATTCCGTCGCCCGCGACACCGGGACCGACCGCGAGGCAGTCGCCGCCAAGCGCGCCTCGATGGTCCCGATGGGACACCAGGGCACCAGCGAGGACGTCGCCAAGGCCGCGCTGTTCTACGCCTCGGACGACTCCGCGTTCATCACCGGAACAGTGCTGCCGGTCGACGGAGGATTCACGCTCCGAGCCGGATTCACGGCCTGACCGACGCGCGCCGCGGGTGCCGCCGCGACGGGGAGGGGGGCACCCGCGTTTCCCCATGACCACCCTGCACCCGAAGGCGACCGGGTTCGCGACTTTCCGCCCCCCGGACCGCTTCCGCCTCCAGGAGGATTGACGATGACCGACAATCGCGCGAAAGCGCTGGCACTGCTCCAGGAAATGATCCCCGGCATGCTCACCGAAGGCGACACCCCGAAAGTGGCCGCACAGGGATTCGCCGCCGAAATCGGGGAACTGAGCCTGGACAACGTGTTCGGAGCGCTGTGGTCCCGCCCCGGACTCGACCGCCGATCCCGCAGCATCCTCACGATCGGCATCCTGATCGCATTGGGCGCCACCGAGGAACTGAAAGTCCACTTCCCGATCGCCCTCGTCAACGGCGTGACCCGCGAAGAGCTGGAAGAGATTGTGTACCACTCCGCCGGATACGCCGGATACCCCGCCGCATCCACGGCACGCCTGGCCGGCATGGAAGTGCTCGACTCCGAGGACGCCGCCCAAGACCACCTCCGCCGTCTCACGGGTAACGGCGAGAAGACCACCGGCTGACTTGCAGTTTCGGATGCGGCGGCGAGGCCGCCCGGAGGAACGCTGGTCGTGACGCCCTGAGCATGATGGTCGGCGCCCAGCGGGTCGATTCGGCTCATCGCCGGGCCCGGTGGCGCCCAGGCCCGGTGATGAGCCGAGTGTTCGGCAACTGCAGAGGGAGGCCCGGTGTTGTGCGGGCCCTGCGCGGTTATTCGTGGATTTCGATCGCGGCTGCCGGGCACAGCGCCGCGGCGGTGCGGGCGTTCTCGTGCTCGGCCTCCGCCGGGGTTTCGTCGAGCAGGATGACGACGCCGTCGTCGTCGCGCTGGTCGAAGACCTCGGGTGCGGCCAGGACGCACTGTCCGGCTCCGCAGCACTTGTCCTCGTCGATGGTGACCTTCATTTCCTCACTCCTGTGCGGGCGGCGGCAGGTGTGCCGTCGCTGAACGTGGTTGCCACTTCTACGGGTGCGTCGGCCTGTTACCAGGTGACCGGCAGCGAGCGGACGCCGTAGTTGGTGCCGTGGGTGTCCATCGGGACCTCGGAGGGGTCGACGGCCAGTTTCAGGTCGGGGAAGCGTTCAATCAGCCGGGGCAGCACGGTTTTGAGCTCCGCGCGGGCGACGTTCTGCCCGAGGCATTGGTGGACGCCGTAGCCGAAGGCGAGGTGCCGGGTGAGCTTGCGGTCGAAGTCGGCCATGTCCGGGTCGTCGAACGCGCGCGGGTCCCGGTTGGCCGCGGGCATGGCCACAACGACGAGGTCGCCCTGCTTGATCTGCGCGCCGCCGATCTCCAAGTCCTCCTTGGCGACTCGTCCGAGTCCGAATTGGACGATCGTGAGGTAGCGCAGCAGTTCCTCGACGGCGGGGCCGATCTTGGCGGGTTCGTCGCGCAGCTGCTGCCACTGCTGTGGGTGGGTCAGCAGCTGCATGATGGACAGGCCCATCATGGCCGCGGTGGTGTCGTGCCCGGCGAACAGCAGCAGCGCGCCGATCCCGGTGAGGTCGTCGTTGGTGAGGATCGTGTTGCCCTCGTCGGCGATCCGGATCAACTCGGCCAGCAGTCCCGGCGAGTCCGGTTCCTGCCGCTTCTGCTCGACCAGCTTGCCGATGTAGTCCAGCAGCCACTTCGCACCCGCGTCCCGCTGCTCGCGGGGGTTGCTCATGTCCATCATCTGTTCGGTGGCTCCGTGGAACCCGTCCCGGTCCTCGTAGGGCACACCCAGCAGTTCGCAGATGACCAGGCACGGGATCGGCAGGCACAGCGCCTGCACCAGGTCCACCGGCCCGTCCGCGGCGGCGACGGCGTCCAGGTGCTCGTCGACGATGCGATCGATGTAGGGCTGCAGCCGGTTCTGCACGGCCTTCGGGGTGAACTTCCCGGTCAGCAGCTTGCGGTAGGCTCCGTGATCGGGCTCGTCCATCATCACGAACAGCGGCGGCAGACCCCCTTCACCGTCACCGGCGGTTTCGGGTTCCTCTCCCGGGGGGTTGTCGTGGCGCGGACGGCGTGCGCTCATGCGCGGGTCGGCGAAGACCGCGCTGCCCTCGTCGAACCGGGTCACCAGCCAGCCTTCGGTGCCGTTCGGGAACGTCACCCAGTGGATCGGCTGTTCCTCTTGCAGGGCCTGGTATTCGGGCGGCGGGTCCAGCGGGGCGGCGGTGTCGCGCGTGGTGGGCATCGACCGGGTCATGTTCGTCCTTCTCTCCTGTGTGGCGGGTCAGTTCGAGTTCTGGTGGGCGGTGTGCTCGGCGACGGCCTTCGAGACTCCCTCGTGCACCGAGGTGGCGTTGCCCCAGCCGACGTAGAAAGCCAGCTGCAGCACGGATTCGTGCAATTCCTCGGGAGTGCAGTCCCCGCCGGAGAGGGCGCCGCGGGCCTGCACCTGCACCAGGTCCGCCCGGCCGAGGGAGGCGGTCGCGCCGAGCACGAGCAACCTCCTGTCCCGAGTGGACAGACCAGGGCGGTTCCAGATCTCACCGAAGAGGTGGCCGACCGTCTCGTCGAGGAACGCGCCGCTCTGCCCGTCGAGGGACTCGCTGAAACCGGCGCCGTAGACCTCGTCCATGACGTCCAGACCGCGCTGGTACTGGTCGCTCATACGTCCTTCCCTTCCTGAATTCCGAGGGTGTCCCGTTCTTCTCGGCGGGTCACGTCCACCAAGGGGAGTTCGACCTCCAGGTCCGCGGCGAGCTTCTGCGCGGCGGCGAGGTCCTTGTCCATTAACGGCTCGATACCGCGCACCAGCTTGCGGATCGCCGCCAGCGCCCCAGGACCGTCGAGGCCTTGGCCCGTCAACGCGGCGATCTGCTCGCTCATCGCCAGTGCTCCCGCCTGGTCGACGCGCTGCATCTCCAGCAGTTGCAGGAGGGTGTGGCCTTCGGGGTCAGCGGTCGTGATGACCCGCATGAGCGTCTCCGGCTCGACCCCGGCCGCGCCCGCCAACGATGCGGCTTCCGCCACGGTCCGCCAGCTGCCGTAGGTCACGACGTTGCGCGCGAGCTTGGTCGCCATGCCCGCCCCGAGCGGTCCGCAGTGCACGACCTCCTTGGCGAAGTCGGCCAGCACCGGCATGGCGCGGGCGACCGTGTCCGCGTCGCCGCCGACCATCGTGACCAAGCCGTTCTCGGCGGCCTTGTCGCCGGGGGTGACACCGGAATCCAGGAACCCGACACCTGAGGCGGCGCACGCGGCGGCCAGCTCCCGCACGACCGGCAGCTCGACGGTGCTCAGCAGGACGATGGTCGATCCGGGCTGTGCGCCCACCAGCAGACCGGAGTCCCCGGTGATCACTTCTCGTGCCTGATCGGCGGAGACCACGGCGATGAGCACGACATCGCTGTTCGCGGCCACCTCAGCGGGGGAGCCCAGCAGTTCAGGATCGCCCGGCAGCTCCGCGGCCTCCGGCCGGATGTCGTGGACGACCGGCACCCGGCCGCTGCGGGCCAGGCTGACCGCGACGCCACCGCCGATCATCCCGAGGCCGATCACACCTGCGCGCAGCCGCGCGGGTTCGTCCTGCCGTGCTTTCATGCTCGTTCTCCCTTGGTGGCGTTGACGAGTTCGGTGGCCGCAGGCCACGGGCGCTGCTCGGCGACGAGCGGCCGGAATCCCCGCGCGGCGCGCGCCATGTTGATGCCGACCACCGCGCAGACCCGCCCCTGCCTGCCGTAGAGGGCGACGAGCCGGCGCTCGGTGAGCGAGCCCTCGACCACGCACACCCGATCCGCGCCCTGCGGGCGGCCGTAGATCTGGATCTTGCGGTCGTACTGGTCGGACCAGATGTAGGGCACGGGAGCGAAAGCGCTCCCGCCGCCGTCGTCGGCGAGCAGGTTCCGCGCGACCGCCATGCCCTGCTCGGTCGCGTTGGTCCGGTGCTCGATCCGGATGCGCCGCCCGAGGTCCGGGTGCGGCCAGGAAGCGACGTCACCGGCGGCCCACACGCCCGGACCCGCGCTGCAGGTCTCATCGCACTCGACCCCGTTGCCGACCGGCACTCCGCTGCCCGCCAGCCATTCGACGTTCGGGATCGCGCCGATGGCCACAAGCACGAGGTCGGCGGGCAGGGTCCGCTCATCGCTGAGCCGCACACCGGTGACCCGGCCGCGTTCGGCCAGCACTTCTCCGACGAGCACACCCGCTTCGATCCGCACGCCGTGGTCGCGGTGCGTGGCGGTCAGGACTCCGCCCAGCTCCTCGCCGAGCACGTCCGCGAGCGGCATCGCGGTGTCGGTCACCAGCGTGACCTCGGCTCCGAGTTCTTGCGCCGCTGAAGCGGCCTCCGCGCCCATGAATCCGCCACCGACCACAACGAGCCGGGGGTGGCCGGCGAGCGCCTCCCGCAGTGCCAAGGCGTCGTCGAGCGTGCGGAGCACGTGCACCCCGGCCACATCCTCGGTCCCTGGCAACCGCCGCGGTCGGACGCCGGTCGCGATCACCAGTTCGTCGTAGCCGACGATCTCGCCGCTGTGCAGGCTGAGCTTGCGGGCGCCGGGGTCCAGCGCGGAGGCGGTGGTGCCCAGCCGCAGGTCCAGGTCGAGGTCGTCGATCGCCTCGTCCGAGCGCAACCGCAGCCGGTCGGCCTCCCACGCCCCGGACAGCAACTGCTTCGACAACGGCGGGCGATCGTAAGGCAGATGCGGTTCGGCTCCGACCACGGTCACCCCGCCGTCGAAACCCCCGCGCCGCAGCGCCTCGGCAGCGCCCAGACCGGCAGCGGAGGCACCCACCACCACGACCTTGCCCGGGCTCATGCGGCGACTCGGTGGGAGACCGTGCGCCGCGCAGGCCCCCGCAGGCCACCGGTACGCGGAGGAACCACGGCCACGGCAGGGGCGGGCAGGCCCGAGCTTCGGCCTCTGGGATCAAGTTCAGCCACGAGAACCTCTCTTTCACCGGGTCGCCGGGTCGCCGCGGTCCGTTGACCGGGCGGCCGCAAACTAGCCTAACTAAGTTCACTTAGAACGATAGACCTCTCCTCCGGGCATTAGCTCGCGGGGCGACAGGTGTCTCCGGTCACGCTTCGGCTGCGGGAGTGAGCGGGAGGAAGGAGGAGTCGCAGAGTCGCCCGTATGAAGAGCGCCGGAAGTCAGCTCTCGGCGTCGGTGATGGTCAGCGCGAGCATCCGCTCGATCGCGGTGTCCGGGGCCGCGGCGCCGCCTTCCGGTTTCGCACTGACGATCACGCCGGTCAAGCCCTCGGCCAACCCGTCGATCAACTCGGGTGCCGGGTTCAAGGACAGGCTGTGCTGGAGCGAGACCATGCCGTGCAGGCCGGTCCAGAGCGTGTGCGCCGCCTGGCGCGGTGGTAGCCCGATCGCGTAGCCCTCGTCGAGGCAACGTTGCAACGCGAGCCGGAAACGCGCGGCCACCAGCCGCGACGGGTGCCGACCGACCCGCTCGGGGTCCACTGCGGGTTGGCGGACCTCGTACATCAACCGGTAATGCCCCGGATTCTCCATCGCGAAGCGGCAGTAGGTCCGGACCTGGGCCAGCAACCGCGTGCGAGCGTCCTCGCCGGCCACTGCTTCGTCGGCCAGCCCCATCCGGTCGGCCAATTGCTCGTACTTGTCCGCCAACGCCGCCCACACCAGCTCCGCCTTGTCCGCGAAGTGCAGGTAGATGCTCGGCGCCGAGACTCCGACCTCCTTCGCCACCGCCCGCATCGTGAGCTTCTCGTCGCTGCCCCACTCGGCCAGCAACCGGTTCACCGCGGCGAGCACCTCCACGCGGAGCTGCTCGCCGTGACCACGAGGACTGCGGGGACGACCACTCATGCCGTCCATCTTCACACCCGCGCACAACGCGTGAGGTGCGCGGGTGGTCTGCGGAGCGCCGTAGGGAGCCGTTGTTCGCGCCGTCCCGGTGTGACCCGTGCCGCGCTCGAGCGGCGGATCGTGCTCGCCTCGCTTCTGATTCGCGCGGTCCGAGCGAGTGGGGACTGTTGCTCTCCTTCGGTCCGACCTTTAGTATTTAAGACCAAAGATAGTGTCCACGGTCACACTACAGGCGTAATGTGCTAATAGGAAGTGATGTCACATGAGGGCTCGTGGTGCATCGCGCAGCAAGAGCCGAGGTTCCCGGGAGCTCGCGGAGTCACCAGTGATGGACCCCGGGTGCTGCATCGGCTTTCCGCGTGCCGCTGAGGCGGCGATCACGAGAGCGGGTCGGGGATCAGGTCGTCGAACGTCCGGCGCCGGGATTCGTTCTGCGTCCACGAAGGAAAGTCAGTCCACGAGAACTTCGCCGGGAGTTGCGGTATGACCACAGCGAACAAAGTCCTCACCGAGTCGTACTGGCCGGCCAACGGGGACGAGGACGTCCTCGAGGTCACGATCGGGGACCTTCTCCGGGAAGCCGCCGCCACGGTGCCCGACCGGATCGCGCTCGTGGACGCCGTCGAGGACCCGGGCGCCCGGCGGAGCTGGACCTACGCGGAGTTCCTCGCCGACAGCACGCGAGCCGCGAAGGCGCTCCTGACTCGCTATGCCCCAGGGGACCGGGTGGCCATCTGGGCGCCCAACGGCGCGGACTGGATCATCCTCCAGCAGGGGATCAGTCTCGCAGGGATGGTCTTGGTGGCCGCCAATCCGGCGTACCGGGAGCGCGAGCTCGAGTACGTGCTGCGGCATTCCGGAGTGGTCGCGCTCTTCTACGCCGACTCCTACCGGGACTTCGACCTGAGGACCGTCGTGGATGAGATTCGGCCCCGGCTACCGGACCTCCGCGACGCGATCACTTTCGCCGAGTGGCCTGGCTTCCTCGACAGCGGCGCGGATGTCGAGCTGCCCGAAGTCGCTCCGACGGACCCGATCCAGGTGCAGTACACCTCCGGCACGACCGGTTTTCCGAAAGGAGCGCGGCTGCACCACAAGGGCCTCGCCAACGCCGCGAAGCTCGTCGCGGAGCGCGCCGGGATGCACGACGGCGGCGTGAACGTGAACTCTATGCCGATGTACCACATCGGCGGGGGAGCGGTGACCTCGTTGGGAACACTGGCTAAACGCGGCAAGTTCGTCATCGTCCCGCAGTTCCTCCCAGAGCTGATGTTGGAGACGATCGAGACCTATCGCGGGACCCACACCCTTCTCGTCCCCACGATGCTGCTGGCTCTGCTCGACCACCCGGACCGAGAGAAGCGGGACCTGTCCAGCTTGCAGACCGTCATGAGCGGCGCCGCTACGGTGCCGGCCGCGCTCGTCCGTCGCACGGCTGAGATCTTGGGGTGTCGGACGAGCATCCTGTTCGGACAGACGGAGATGCACGGAGTCATCGCCCAGACGCGGGTGACCGACTCGCCTGAAGACCAGTCGGAGACGGTCGGGCAGCCGCTGCCGCACCTAGAGGTCAAGATCGCCGACGAGGTGACGGGCGAGATCCGGCCCCTCGGGGAGTCCGGCGAGATCTGCTGTCGCGGTTACCAGAACATGATTGAGTATCACGACATGCCGGAAGCGACCCAGGCGACCATCGACTCCGAGAACTGGCTGCACATGGGCGACCGGGGCTGCATGGACGAACGCGGGTTCATCCAGATCACCGGCCGCCTGAAAGACATGATCATCCGTGGTGGGATCAACATCTACCCGCGGGAGATCGAGGAGTTCCTGATGACCCATCCCGCCGTCTCCGACGTCGCGGTGGTCGGTGTGCCCGATGACAAGTGGGGCGAGCAGCTGGCGGCCGTCGTCCGGCTCAGCGCGGGGGTGAGCCGGCCTTCCGTCGAGGAGATGCGGACCTTCTCCCGTTCGCAGATGTCCGCCCACAAGACCCCCTTTTACTGGAGCTTCGTGGAAGAGTTCCCGGTCACTCCGACCGGGAAGATCAAGAAATACATGCTGCGCAAACAGCTTTCCGCCGGCGAACTCGATGTCGACACGTACCGACCGGAGTCGGACGGACGGTCGAATCGGAGCGAGTGAATCGGGACACCCGGATGGATTCGGATTGGCAGAGGACCAGGCCTCCGTGCGCGACAGCGTGCGGAGCTTCGCTACCGCCGAGCTGGCTCCCGGGCACCTGGCACGCGTCAAGCGGAGCGATTTCCCGTGGTCGGTTCACCAGCAGGTGGCCGAACTCGGTGTTCTCGGAGTGCTGACCGGAGCGGACCACAATCCGCTGGACACCAGGGATTTCGTCGCCGCGGGCCTGGCGGTGGAGGAAACTGGGTACGCGACGTCAACGTGGCGAACGCCGCCATCGCGGGGAGAAGATCTCGGTCATGATGTCGGCCAATGCGAACGCGTTGATCGTGACCGCGCGGACGTACCGCGACGACGTCAACCTCGGGGTGTCCGCGTTCCTCGTCGGAATGGACGACCCCGGCATCGCGACCTCCGGCATTGGGGACACCGGCTGGAAACCGATGGGGCGGAGCATGGTCCACATCGACGAGGTCCGGGTGACCGAGGACGCGGTGCTCGGGGCTGAAGGGGGTGCTTTCCGCAGCGTGCTCAACGGTTTCGACTGCACCAGGCCGCTGCTCGCGCTCACCGGAATCGGGTGCGCCCAGGCGAGTCTGGACGACACCGCGGCGTACGTGCGCGAGCGGTCGGCTTTCGGCTCACCGCTGGCCCGCTTCGAAGGGGTCTCGTTCCCGTTCGAGCAGCGCCTGCGCGACGTCCTGGCCCTGGAGATCGCGGACGGGACCGCGCGGGTGCAGAAGATCATCGTCGCCAGGGAGCTCTTCGGCTCCGTTTTCGTGCCGTACCGGAGCGGATGAGTTCAGAGCGCGCCGTTCGGCCGCGCTTCCAGCAGGATCTCCCGCCAGCGCTCCCAGGCGCCGGGGGACCAGCGGTCGCGCCGGTCGAGGAACAGTTCCGAGGCCGCGTGCCCCACCCACTCCGGCAGCAGCTCCTCCGGCAGTTGCGGGTCCAGGCGCATGAACTGCTGCAGGAAGTTCCGCAGTTCGAGGTAGCTCAGCAGCACTTCGTCTCCTCCCGCGGGCCGGAAGTCGGCGTAGCGGGCCAGCAGTGCTCGGTAGCTGTCCGCAAGCTCGGCGAGGTTCCAAGCCCGCTGGACAATCTGCTCATCGCTGAGTCCGACGTCCTCGGTGTGCCCGACGAGGCTGAGGGCGTTGCCGGTGAGGTCGAACTCCGCGATGAGCGACCGGAGGTCGTCCACGGCGTTCACGTGCGGGGTGAGCCATACGCCGGGTGTCGGGTTCCCCATCCGCAGCCATGCCAGACCGCCGTAGAGGCGCTTTCGGGTGGTGCGCTCGCCCTGCGGTATCGAGACCAGGAGGACCAGCCATCGCCCGTCCCAGGGCTCGGAGCGATCGAGGAATGCCGTGGCTCGCTCCAAACCGTCTTCGATGACCGTCTTGCCGGACGAGGTCAGGCGCCAGCGTGCGGTGCGGCCGATGCGCTCCCGTTCGATCCAGCCCGCATCAGCCGACCGTGAGATCGCCTGGCGCGCGGCGTGCCCCTCCACGCCGAGTCCACCGAGGACTCGGACCAGGGCGGTAGTCCAGATCGCCTCGTCCTCGGGGTAGGAGAATTCGCCCATCACCGTGAGCAACAACGACCGGGCGCTCGCCGCGGGCAGTAGCGAGGCGCCTGCTGTATCACTCCGAGTCACGTCCACATGGTCCCCGTTTCCGTTGGGCGGCGTGCAACCGGGACCGCGGAACGCTCGGCCCGGAGGCGTCGGGCTTCCCGTGCAGTGACGCTCGAGAAAGTATTACGCGAACGTGAACTCAGTTGCTTGATTTGTCACTGTTTGGGCTCTATCTTCATACCGCGTGGCCGAGTTGATCCGGGTTTCAGCACCGGACGCAGGCGTTTCAGCCGGGCAATGGGTCACCACGGCTGTCTTCCGGGGCGCCGCGTCGGCAGGTCGCGAAATCATCAGTGCAGCTCGGCGGTTTCCGTGCTGGCCGGACCGACGGCCTGATCAGCGCGACGGGCCGAGCGACCGAGAACTGTGAGGTACCGGTGGTTTTCGATCCAACGAAGAAGTCCTCGACCACACCGGCCATCGGCCGTCGCAGGTTCCTGAGCTACCTGCTGGCCGCTCCGACGCTGACGGTCGCGACCGAGGTCGCGTTGGCCGGAGCCGCGGACTCCGCCGAGGCCGCCGTTCCGTCACCTCCGCAGCTCATCGGGGAAACCGTCGATCTCCAAGACGTCATCAACGTGATCGGCGCCCCCACGGCAGCATTGCTCTTCCAGATCACGGTGCACGAGGACGGCACGGTGACCGTTCCGCTGCCGCGGGCCGAGGTGGGGCAAGGGCTCACCACGTCGGTGCCGATGCTGATCGCGGAAGAGATGGACATCCCGCTCGCCAACGTCAAGATGCCCCTCGCGGACGCGCGGCCGGAGTTGCTGTTCGGTCAGCTCACCGGCGGTTCGTCGAGCATCACCTCGTTGTATGGCCCGGCCCGGCTCGCCGCCGCGGCCGCTCGGACGCGGCTGGTGGCCACCGCAGCGCTGCGCTGGGGACTGTCCCGTGATCGGCTCACGGTCTCCGACGGCGTCGTGCACGCTCCGGACGGGCGGAGTGCGTCGTTCGGCTCGCTGGCGGTGGCGGCGGTTTCGGCGAAGTTGCCGGACCTGCCGGTGGTGCTCAAGCCGGAGTCCGAGTTCAAGCTCATCGGAAGCAGGGTGCGCCGGCTCGACGGCCACCGGATCGTGACGGGAACCAACACCTACACCCAGGACCTCGACGTGGCGGGCGCGAAGCCGTGCCTGGTCCGCAGGCCACCGACGATCAACGGCACCGTCGAGGCGGTGCACAACGCGGACGCCGTCAAGCGGATGACCGGCGTCATCGACGTCGCTGTGATCCCGACAGGTGTCGCGGTGCTGGCCGAGACCTTCGCGATGGCGCTGGACGGCATGAACGCGATCGACGCCACGTGGGGACCGGGCACCGTTGACGACGAGAGCGACGAGACCGTTCGCCGCAAACTGCGCGCCGCGGTGGGACCGCTGGGCGATCCGCCGGTGACGTTGCCGTCGGGGGCCGGAACGCTGGAGCTGGAGTTCGACTTCGCTTTCCTGAGCCACGCCCCGCTGGAGACCAACGCGGCGGTGGCCGATGTGCGGGACGGCCGCGCGGAGGTGTGGACGGCGGTACAGGTTCCCACCAGCGCGCAAGAGAACATCGCCCGGGAGCTGGGACTGCCGCAGACCGCCGTCACGGTCCACGTCATGCCCAGCGGCGGATCGTTCGGCCGCCGCCTGTTCAACGACGCGGCGGTGGAGGCCGCGCAGATCTCCCAAGCGATGGGCAAACCGGTGAAGCTGATCTGGCATCGCACCGACGACATCCGGCACGGACGTGTGCATCCCGCGAAGCACCACAAGGTTCGGGTGCACTACGGGCGGGACCAGGTGCTGTCCTACGAGCACTGGAACGCGGCCGTCGACACCTCGTTGGAACACGGCTTCGGTGAGGCGCTCACGACCGCCGCCGCCAAGATCCCCGCCGTCGGCAACGAGAGCGTCAGCCAGATCATGTTCCGGTCGATGGTGCACTGCCCGTACAACTTCGGTGCGGTCGCGACGCACCTGCACGAGGTCTCCGTCCCGATGAACACCGGGAGCTGGCGATCGGTGTACTCGCTCAACGTCCGGGGCGTCGAGGAGGTCGTGGTCGACGAGCTCGCCCGGCGGCTCCACAAGGATCCGGTCGTGTTCCGCCGCGATTTCCTCAAGGACGACCGGCAGCGGGCGGTCCTCGACAAGGTCGCGGCCGAGGGCGATTGGGGACGGCCGATGCCGGACGGGTTCGCGCAGGGAGTCGCTTTCCACGACGAGATGAAGGGCGTGCTCGCCTGCCTCGTCGAGATCGACGCGCGGGACCCAGGGAAGCCGAGGGTGGTCAAGGCGGTCATGGTCGTCGACGTCGGACGGCCGATCAACGTCAGCGGGATCGAGGCGCAAGCTCTCGGTGGCCTGACCGACGGTATTTCGGTGGCCTTGCGCGGCGGATTGCACTTGCGGGACGGCTACTTCCTGGAGGGCAGCTACCACAATTTCCACTTCGCGCGGCAGAAGAACACCCCGACCGACGTGCGGATCTTCGTGCAGCCAGGGGAGGGGCAGCCGGGCGGCATGGGCGAGTTCGCGGTCCCCGTTTCGTTCGCGGCGGTCGTCAACGCCTACCGGCGAGCCACGGGGATCATGCCGGCCAGCTTCCCGATCGACTCCGAGGTGGACTTCGAGCCGTATCCGCCGGGGCCGGTCCCGCGTCCGCCGATGCGTCCTCTCCCTGCACGGACCTGACCGAACCGGAGTCGCCGACCACAGTCCACTGAGGAGAGACATCGTGCCACGTTATTCCTTCACCCTCAACGGGAATCAGGTCAGCGTCGAGGCGCCCGCAGACCACCCGCTGCTCTGGACGCTGCGGGACCAGCTCGGCGTCACTGGCCCGAAAATGGGATGCAACCTGGATGTGTGCAAAGCTTGCACCTGTTTGATCGACGGCGAGGCGTACACGACGTGCGTCACCGGCATGGCCGATGTCGAAGGCCGCGAGGTCACCACGATCGAGGGTCTCGCCGACGGCGACGAGCTGCACCCCGTCCAGCAGGCCTGGCTGGAGATCGACGTCCCGCAGTGCGGCTTCTGCCAGCCGGGGCAGATCATGAAAGCGGTGTCATTGCTGCGCAAGACCAGTGAACCCACTGACGCCGAGATCGACGAGATCGAGAACGTCTGCCGGTGCGGAACCTACTTCCGCATCCGAACCGCCATCAAGGAAGCGGCGAAGATGACAGGGAACTGACTCCCGGCCAGTATTCCCCTCGGGAGACCGGCATCGGTCTCCCGAGGGGTTTCGTCCGCTCAGGACACGATGCCGCGGTGCTCGAACACGTCCTTCGCGATGATTTTCTTCTGGATCTCCGCGGTGCCATCGGCGACCAGGTAAGCCATCACATCGCGGTAGCGCTGCTGGAGGGGGAACTCGGTGGAGTAGCCCAGGTTCCCGTGAATCCGCATGGCCGACTCGATGGCGTTCTTCGCGACCACCGGCGGCCACCACTTGCTCATGGACGCCAGCGCGGTGTGCGGTTCGTTCTCCTCGCGCAGCCACAGCGCGCGATAGCACATCCACCGGGCGGCCTCCAGGTACGTGGCGTGCTCGGCGAGCTGGAAGGACACACCCTGGTAGTCGGCGATGGGCTTGCCGAAGGCGTGGCGATCGGTGGCATAGCCGATGGCCTCGTCCATGCTCGCCTGGGCGGCGCCCAGGCACATCAGCCCGATGGCGGCGCGGCTGAAGTCGAAATGACTCATGACCGCTTGGAATCCCTTGCCCTGCTCTCCGACGAGATGCGATTCGGGCACGAAGACGTCATCGAGGTGGATCGACCCCCAGCCGAGGGGAAGACACCCCATGCCCGGCATGTGGTGGACCTTCACCCGCTCGGAATCCAGCGGAACCAGGTAGCAGCTCACGCCGGCTGCGCGCGTGCTGCCCGGATCGCGAGCGTAGATCAGTGCCGCGGAAGCGTTGCACGCCCAGGAGATCGCGGTCTTCTCCCCGGTGAGCTGCCAGCCGCCGTTGACGGGGCGAGCCACCGTGGTCATCGCGGCCGCGTCGGATCCGGACCCCGGTTCGGTGAGGGCGATGGCGACCGTCTTGCGCCCTTCGATCATCGCTGGCAAGTAGTTTTGCCGGATTTCCTCGGTCGCGTGCACCAACTGTGATCCGATGAGGCCGATCTGGATCGGGGCGGAGGCCAGGTTGACGTCGCCGTAGGCCAAGGTCTCGGTCGCCAGCCCCAGCGTGATCGGATCCTCCGCGCCGGTTCCCCCGTACTCTTCGGGGAGCCCGATGCCGAGCACGCCGAGCTCGCCGAGCTGCCGGAGGACGTCGAAGGGGAACTCGGCGGACGCCGCGCGGTCGCGGTAGCCGGGGAGCAGCCGCTTGCGTGAGAAGTCCTGGAGGGCCTGCTGGAACTCGCGTTGTTCTTCGGTGAAGGCGAACGAAACCACCGGAGGGGCACCTTTCGTGGAGATGGGAATTTGATCGTTCGGTCATGGCGGACAGGAACCGGATACGATCCACATTGGTCGGTCAAGCTGGCGCGAGCGGATTCACCGATGCGGCCGTCGGCGCGGCGCCCCGGCTGGCCGCTGGGTGAGAGTGCGCTGCGGACTCAGTCTCACGTGACACCGTCCCTGCGCAGGGTGGCGATCTTCTCCGTCGGGTAGCCGAGCTCTCGCAAGATCGCGTCGGTGTGCGCGCCGAGGGCCGGGACCGGGCGGGCCGGGTACTCCCGGCCGCGCTCTTGGATCACCTGCCGCAGCGTGGCGACGGGGCCCACCGGGGTGTCGACATCCACCCATCTGTCCCTGGCCGCGAGCTGGGGGTGCTCAACGGCTTCGTGCAGCCCGTTGACCCTTGCGTTGGCGATCTGCGCTTCCTCGAGCAGTTGGAGCAGCTCCGAGGTGGCGAGACGGGTCGTGGCGGCATTCACGATTCCTTCGACGTAATCCCGATTCTCCGCGCGCGCGATGGTGGTCGCGGTTCGCCGGTCGCCGATCAGATCCGGGGTCCGCAGGACCGTGCTGGCGAATCTCGCCCATTCGCGGTCGTTCTGCACGCCGATCACCACCCGGTCGCCGTCGGCGGTGTCGAATGCCCCGTAGGGGACCAGGGAGGGGTGGCCGATGTCGATGCGTTCCGGCTCGGTGCCCTTGTGCCGCGTGTAGTAGAGGTGATTAGCGATCCAATCGGTGATCGCGTCGAGCATGGCGACCTCGAGCACCGTTCCCTCGCCGGTTCGCTCGCGCTGGTAGAGCGCCATTAGGACCGCGGAGTACATGTGCATGCCGCTGGCGACGTCCGCGGCGGAGAACCCGGGCTTGACCATGATGTCCTGGTTGCCGGTGGTCGCGACCATCCCGGATTCGCACTGCACCAGCGCGTCGTACGCGCGGCGGCCCGAGTACGGGCCGGGCTCGCCGTATCCGGTGTTGGACACGACGATCAAACGGGGATGGCGGGCCCGCAGGACCTCCGCGCCGAAACCCATCCGATCGATGGCACCGGGGCTGAGGTTCTGCACGAAGACGTCGGCACCGGCGATCAGCGCTTGCAGCGCCTCGCGTCCTTCGGGTTGTTTGAGGTCGAGGGTGATGGACTCCTTGCCCCGGCTGGTCCACAGGAAGACGCTCGACAGCTCCCCGCCCACCGCGTCGTCGTAACCGCGTGCGAAATCGCCGCCGTCGGGCCGTTCCACCTTGATCACGCGCGCACCCAGGTCGGCGAGTTGCCTCGTGGCGATCGGCGCCGCGACGGCATGCTCGAGTGCTACGACCGTGACGCCGTCCAGCGGTCCCGGCGACCCGGTTCCGGAGGGATCGGCGGCTTCTTGGTGTCTCGTCGTCAACTCGGCTCCTCGTGGTCCCTGGGGCTCTGCTCCGGTTCGGCACAGTGTTGCACTTTGGTCTGTCCTTTAATAGTTTAGGCCAAAATTCGCATCGACGGGAGACCGATGAACGGCCCCGCAGCCCGGCCCGCGGTCGATCGCGAGCTCGAGATCTGAAGTTGGGACGTGGACCAGTGAACGTCGTGGTGTTGGTGAAACAGGTGCCCGACACGTACTCCGAGCGCAGGCTCGCGCCGGCCGATCACGTGCTGGACCGCGAGGCGGCCGACGCCGTGCTGGACGAGATCGACGAGCGCGCGGTCGAAGAGGCGTTGCGGCTCACCGAAGCTCAGGGCGGCGAGGTGACGGTCGTGTGCATGGGTCCGGAGCGCACGGCGGAAGCGATCCGCAAGGCTTTGTCGATGGGCGCGCACCAGGCGGTGCATCTGACCGACGAAGCGCTGGCCGGAACCGACGCACCGGCGACCGCACGCGCGCTGGCAGCGGTGATCGGCACCGTGGAATCTGTGGATCTGGTGCTCGCGGGCAACGAGTCCACCGACGGTCGTGTCGGCGCCGTGCCCGCGATGCTGGCGGAGTTGCTGGGCATCCCGCAGCTGACCTACGTCCGCGAGCTCTCCGCGGACGGATCGACGATACGGGCGGAGCGGGAGACCGACACCGGGATCGTGCACCTGGAATCGGGACTGCCCGCGGTCGTGTCCGTCACCGAGAAGATCAACGAGCCGCGATACCCGTCGTTCAAGGGAATCATGGCTGCCAAGAAGAAGCCGGTGAAGGTGTTGTCGGCTGCCGACGCCGGTATCGACCTCGCTGAGGTCGGGCTGGCCAACGCCGGGTCGCGAGTCGTCGAATCCGCGCCCAGGCCGCCGAAGCAGGCGGGGCAGCGGGTTGCCGACGAGGGCGCGGGAGGCGTTGCCGCCGCCGAGTTCCTTATCGGTCAGAAGCTCGTTTAGCCCATCGGATTCGCGAGGGGAAGTGCGTATGTCTGAGGTCCTGGTTCTCGTCGATCACGTGGGCGGCGAGGTCAAGAAGGTCGTGTTCGAGCTGCTGACCGCGGCGCGCGAGTTGGGCGAACCCGCCGCGGTCGTCGTCGGCGAGCCGGGCACGAGCGGCAAGCTCACCGCGGCGCTGCGCGCCTACGGCGCGGCGAAGGTGTACTCGGCGGAGTCGAGCGATGTCGACCGGTTCCTGGTGACCCCGGCGGTGGACGTGCTGGCCGAACTGGTGCGATCCGCATCGCCGGCCGCGGTGCTGGTACCGGCCACAGTGGACGGCAAGGAGATCGCTGGACGGCTCGCCGTGCGCACCGGATCTGGCCTGCTGTCGGAGGTCGTCGGTCTCGACGGCGAGGGCGTCGGTGAGCACTCGCTGTTCGGTGGCGGGTACGAGGCGAAAGCCAAGGTGGTCACGGGCACGCCGGTGATCACGGTCCTCCCAGGCGCGATCGAGGCGGAGCAGGCTGAGGGCGCCGCGGTCGAGCAGGTGGTGGAGGTGCCGGCGGCGGACCCGGCGAGATCCGCGCGGATCACGGGACGGCAGCCGGTGGAGGGCGGCGACCGGCCCGAGCTGACCGAGGCCTCAGTGGTCGTCTCGGGCGGTCGCGGTGTCGGTTCGGCCGAGCGCTTCAAGGTGGTCGAGGAGCTCGCCGACTCGCTGGGTGCGGCGGTGGGTGCCTCGCGCGCGGCGGTGGACTCGGGTTACTACCCGCACCAGTTCCAGGTCGGACAGACGGGGAAGACCGTCTCGCCGCAGCTGTACGTGGCCCTCGGCATTTCCGGTGCGATCCAGCACCGGGCGGGCATGCAGACTTCGAAGACGATCGTCGCGGTCAACAAGGACGCCGAGGCGCCGATCTTCGAGGTCGCCGACTTCGGTGTGGTGGGCGACCTGTTCGACGTCGCGCCGCAGCTCACCGAAGAGATCGCCAAGCGCAAGAGCTGACCGGGGTGAGGCGCAAATGCATACGCTGTGCACCTGCTTGTGCAACAAGGCCGGCCATCACGGCATCTGCCAGGAACAGGCGGATCCGGCATGCGTGCTGAACTACCCGGAGCTGCAGCTGTACACGCCCGGATCGATGTGCCGCACCTGCTACAAGGCGGTGCGGAACTGGCTCGACGCCGCGTCGCGGGTGTGGAGGCCCAAACCGGTCGATGTGAACCGGACGGTCGTGCGCCGCGCCGATTCCGGACCGACCCGACGTGAGAGGTGATGGTGATCGTCGCCTCTTCCGGAATGACGAGTCCTCTCAGCATGAATCGCCTCGCGGGCCGGACGGCGGCCGCCCAGTGCAACCGGAGCAGCGAATGACCGGCAATACCCCGAGGTTCGACCAGATGATCGCGCTCCCCGCGGTGCTGGAAGGCACCGTCACGCCGGAGTTCATCGACCTGAACGGGCACATGAACATCCGGCACTACCTGGAGTACGGGGCCGTGGGCGCGGATTCGATCTGCCGTGCCATCGGGATGGACGAGGACTACCGGAGCCGGCGACGCATGGGCGTCTTCGCCGCGGAACACCATTTGAGTTACCAGCGCGAACTGCGGGAAGGCGAGAAGTTCTCGGTGCACGTGCGGTTCCTGGAGCGCACCGACAAGGCCCTGCACGCAGTTTCGATGCTGCTCGACCGCAGCAACGAACGGCTCGCTTGCACACTGGAGATCGTCATGGTGCACGTCGCGATGGACTCGCGCCGGGCGACCCCGCTGCCCGCGGACATCGCCGCCGGCTTGGACCACGAGATCGCCCGCTCGGTGAACCTGGAGTGGCGCGCCCCGCTGTGCGGCGCGATGGGTCTGCGGCGCTGAGCGTGAGACGCACCGAGCGGGCGCGGCGCGGGACCTGCCGGCAGGCCGCCGCCGGTTTGAAGCCGGTGTTCCGTTGCCGCGCCCGAGCCGGCCGCCGATTGGCTGTAGAGCTTGTCACTTCCCGCGCCTCGGCGATGTCGGCCGCGCTCCGGAACCGCTCGTGATCCGGAACGCGGCCGATGCTGGTCAGGGGCATCGACGCGTGTTTAAACTATACACCATGAGAAACTTAGTGGCATATCATGTCGCATATAGCTTCGGTTGGTGCTCATGAGTGCGGCGCACCTGGTCGTGGTCGGCGCGTCGCTCGCGGGTCTGCGGGCGGTGGAATCGGCCCGCAAGTCCGGTCATCCAGGCCGCATCACCCTCATCGGCGATGAGCCCCACCTGCCCTACGATCGTCCGCCGCTCTCCAAGGATTTCCTTGCCGCCGATATTAGGCCGAAGCCCGCATTGCACTGGGGCGAAGCGCGTTTCGCGGAGCTCGAGGTGGATCTGCGCCTGGGCAGGCGAGCGTCCGAATTGGACATCGGGGAGCGCCGCATCTCCGTAGGCGGTGAGCTGATCGAGTACGACGGCTTGGTCATCGCGACGGGGGCGGCGGCTCGATCATTGCCCGGCGCGGAGGGCCTCCGCGGCGTGCACACCCTGCGCACGCTCGACGATGCCCGTGCCGTCCGGGCCGCGCTCGATGGCGGAGCGCGCACTCTGGTCGTGGGCGGTGGCTTCATCGGCTCGGAGGTCGCCGCCGCGGCGCGTCGGCGGGGTTTGCCGGTCACGCTGGTGGAGGCGATGCCGGTGCCGTTGGTGCGCGCGGTCGGTCCCGAGATCGGTTCGGCGGTCGCCAGGCTGCACGAGGAGAACGGGGTCGATCTCCGCTGCGGCATCACGGTCACGGGCGTCAGCGGGACGGATCGGGTGGAGCAGGTGGACCTGTCCGACGGCAGCGTGCTGGACGTCGACCTGGTCGTCGTGGGCATCGGTGCCGTACCGGAGACGGACTGGTTGCGTTCGTCCGGACTTGATGTCGACGACGGCGTGGTGTGCGACGAGACCCTGAGCGCGGGGACCCCCGGTGTCTACGCCGCGGGGGACGTCGCCAGGTGGCGGAGCGGCCTGTTCGGCAGGTCGCTGCGGGTGGAGCACTGGACAGCAGCCGCAGAGCAGGGAGCCCTGGCGGCGCGCAACGCCCTCGGGTCCGCCGCAGCGGAACGCTACGACGAGGTGCCCTACTTTTGGTCCGACTGCTACGACCGGAAGATGCAGTTCGCCGGTGTGGCGGAGGGCGTTGAGGAGGTCCACATCGCCGCCGGTGACCTCGAATCCGCCAAGTTCACCGCGTTGTACCGCCGGGATGACCGCATTGTCGGCGCATTCACCATGAACAACCCGGGGCACAGCGCCAAGTGCCAGCGGCTGATCGCCCAGCGGTCCGGTTGGCAGGACGCGCTCAAGCTGATCGGCGCCCGCCGCCTGGCTCGCTGATCCTCCGCCACCGCCCGTATCCCGCGTCGACTTCCGCCGGATTCTCGCGCGTTCGAACTGATCGACACGAGAGATACCTGATACAGATAAAGAAACCAAGTACCAATGGATGTTGACTAATCTGTTGATGCTCGCCTACCTTGCTCGGTGAGCAGGGTCACCCCGGCAGACCGGGCGATCTGCGGTCTCGGCGCTGATCCGCGCCTGTTTCAACGGTCACAGCAAAGGAGCTGACCATGGCAGTGGTCCATGACAGTCTTTTCATCGACGGCAGTTGGGTGACGCCCGCCAGCGATCGCCGGATCCAGGTGGTCAACGCGACGACCGAGGAATCGCTGGGGAGCGTGCCGGAAGCCACGAACGCCGACGTGGACCGCGCCGTCCAGGCCGCTCGTCGGGCTTTCGACGATTCCGGTTGGGCCACCACGGATCCGGCCGAGCGTGCCGCGGTGCTCAACAGGTTCGCGGACGCGCTGGAGAAGCGTTCCGAGCAGCTGACCCGGACGGTCAGCATGCAGAACGGGATGCCGGTCAGCCTGAGCGAGCAGTTCGAGGGCGGCTACGTGGTGGCGCTGCTGCGCTACTACGCGGGCCTGGCCGCTTCGGCGGAGTCCGAGGAACGGCGTCCGTCCCCGCTGGGATTCGACACGCTCGTGCAGCGCACACCGATCGGTGTCGTAGCCGGGATCGTGCCTTGGAATTACCCGGTACTGCTGGCGGTCACGAAGATCGGTCCCGCGCTGGCCGCCGGGTGCACGCTCGTGCTCAAGCCGTCGCCGGGAACGGTGTTGGACAGCTTCATCCTCGCGGAAGCCGCCGAGGAAGCGGGCGTTCCGCCCGGGGTGATCAACTGGGTGCCGGGTGGCCGGGAGCTCGGCGACTACCTGGTCAAGCACCCTGGCATCGACAAGGTCGCGTTCACCGGCTCCACGGCGGCGGGCCGGACGATCGCGGAGAACTGCGGACGTCTGATGCGTCCGGTCAACCTGGAGCTCGGCGGCAAGTCCGCCGCGCTCATCCTCGACGACGCCGACCTGGACAAGGTCACCGACGGCCTGTTCTTCGCCTCGCTGGCCAACAACGGCCAGACCTGCATGGCGTGCACTCGCATTCTCGCCCCCAGCAGCCGCTACGACGAGGTCGTTGATGCGCTGACCGTCTCGCTGTCCTCGCTGAAGATCGGTGACCCGCTGGATCCGGCCACGCAGCTCGGTCCGCTCGCCTCGGCCGAGCACCGCGAGCGGGTCGAGGGCTACATCGCCAAGGGACGTGCGGAAGGCTCGAAGGTGGCGCTCGGCGGTGGCCGCCCGCTCGGCATCGACAAGGGCTGGTTCGTGGAGCCCACGATCTTCGCGGACGTCGACAACTCGGCGACGGTCGCCCGTGAGGAGATCTTCGGCCCGGTGTTGTCGGTGATCAAGTACGACAGCGACGACGACGCGGTGAAGATAGCGAACGATTCCGAGTACGGGCTCGGCGGCAGCGTCTGGTCCGCGGATTCGGAACGCGCGATCAGCCTGGCCCGTCAGGTGCAGACCGGGACGATCGGCGTGAACGGCTACGTCATCGACCTGAACGCGCCGTTCGGCGGTGTCAAGGCCAGCGGTATCGGCCGCGAGTTCGGCCCGGAGGCGCTGGCGGGCTACCAGCAGCTGAAGTCCATCTACCTGCCGGGCTGACACCCGGCGCTGCCACCCACCTTCTACTTTTCAGGGGAGTTGTTCATGCAGATCACTGCTGCGGTGGTCCGCGAGGCGGAGAAACCGTTCCAAATCGAGGAACTCGAACTCGACGAACCTCGCGCCGACGAGATCCTGGTCAAGGTGCACTCGGCCGGTGTCTGCCACACCGACATCGGTGTGCGCAACCAGTGGTTGCCAGTGCCGCTGCCGGTCGTGCTGGGGCACGAGGGCGCCGGTGTCGTCGAGGCCGTCGGCAAGGACGTCACCAAGGTCGAACCGGGCGACAAGGTTGTGCTGAGCTACGGGTCCTGCGGCAACTGCACGATGTGCAACCGTGGCGACCCCAGCTACTGCGAGCAGTTCGTGCTGCGCAACGTCGCGGGCACCCGGACGGACGGCACGACCGCTCTGCACGGCCAAGGCGGGGACGTGAACGGCTTCTTCTTCAGCCAGTCTTCGTTCGCCACGTACGCGATCACGCTGGAGAGCAACACCGTCAAACTGGATCCGAAGACCGATCTCTCCATTGTGGGGCCGTTGGGCTGCGGCATTCAGACCGGCGCGGGCACGGTGCTCAACCGGCTGAAGCCGCAGGCGGGAAGCAGCCTGGTGGTGTTCGGCGTCGGTGCGGTCGGATTGGCTGCGCTGATGGCGGCCAAGGTCGCCGGCTGCACCAAGATCATTGCCGTGGACCTGGTGCCGGACCGGCTGGCGCTGGCCGAGGAGCTGGGCGCCACGCACACGATCAACGGGAAGACCAGTGAGGACGTGGTGGCCGAGATCCAGGCCATCACCGGTCGCGGGGCGGACTTCTCGGTGGACACGACGGCGGTCACGTCCGTCGTCCGGCAGGCGGTCGGCTGCCTTGCGTTGAAGGGGACCTGCGCGACGCTGGGTTTCGGAACCGCGGGCACCGAGATCCAGGTCGACATGCTGGAGTTCCTGATGGCAGGACGCACCATCACCGGCGTCACGGAGGGCGACGCCCGGCCGGATGAGTTCATCCCGCAGATGATCGAGCTCAACAAGCAGGGCCGGTTCCCTTACGACCGGCTGATCACCGCTTACGAGTTCGACGACATCAACAAGGCGTGCGAGGACGCGGAGTCGGGTAAGACCATCAAGCCCGTCCTGAAGTTGGTGTAGTCCGGAGCGATCGGCGGGACGACGGCCAGGGTGGCGGTGGCGCAGTGCCACCTCACCCGGTCGCGTCCGTCGTTCGGTCCTGTTCTTGTTCGCGCAGAGGGTCGGTCAGCGGAACTCAGGGGTCTTCTCGCCGCGGGATCCATCCAGGCCGTCCCCACAAGGGAGTATTCGCGAAAGGTTCCGCTGCCCGCACCGCAACACGACCGCAAGGGCGACTCAGGCCGGGGAGGTTTCCTTGAGCACTTCCCGCCAACGTTGCTGGGCGTCCTCGTACCACGCCTCGCGGAGTTGGTGGAACAGCACCGCGGCGCGCCTGCCGATCCAGTTTGGCAGCAGTTCGGCCGGCAGTTGCGGGTCCATGAAAGGGAATCGCTGCCATTCGTTGACGAGCTTCACGTGGGTGAACAGCAGCGGGTCGCCTTGGGCGGGCTGCATGCCGCTGTAGCGGATCAGCAGCTCCTCGTACTTCTCGGTGACCTCGCTGAGGTCCCAGGCGAGGTCGACGATCTCCTGCTCGGCCTGGCCGACGTCGCTCGCCTTCCCGATGAACGCGAGGGTGGACGCCTTCAGGTCGAGATCGTCGATGGCCTTCCGGGCCTGGGCCTCGCGATCGATGTGCGGTGAGACCCAGACTCCTGGGGTCGGATTTCCGAAGCCTTCCCAGTCGAGCGCGGTGTAGAGCATCTTGCGCATCGAGCGCTGCGCTTCGGGGATGGTGACCAGCAGGATCAGCCAGTTCCCGTCCCACGGACCGGAGTCGGCGTGCAACGAGTAGACGCGCTTGGCGCCGTCGTCCATCAGGTTCTTGCCGCTTTCGGTCAGCTCCCAGCACACTTCGCGTCCCTGGCGATGCCCGGTGATCCAGCCGGATGCCGAGGCACGGGAGATCGCCTGCCGCGCGGTGCGCTGTTCGATTCCCATGCCGACGAGCATGTACAGCAGCGACGACGTCCACACCGGTTGCCCGCTGGGGTGCACCAGCTCGCCCAGCACGGTGATCAGCATGGAACGGGCGCTGCCCGTCGTGACTGCGGGCCGCGCGGCCGCTTTGGCCGACGGGCCGTTGGTCGCAGTCGTGCGTCGACTCGGTTGCACCATCACGGGTCCTTCCGCGGTCGCGGCCGACCGGAGTGTCGTTCGGGCCGTCGGGGCGCCGGTCGCGCGGGCCGCCGGTCGGCGAGTTTGCAGGTGGCAGGAGCTGTCTCGGCCGGACGGGGAGCAAACGACCCTGCCGTTGACCACTTTAGTCGGCACGGGTGGCGGGGTGCGCCGTGGTCGCTGTGCGCGCGGCCGCGCCGGCAGGCGCGTTGCTGGGGAGTCTCGGCCTGAACTGGTGACACCCCTTTAGAACTACACCAGACGCGCCTGAACGGCCAACTATGTCGACTATGTCGTGTCGCGGGCTCGTCGGAGTGATCAAGCCGAAGGATGTTGCGCTCTTGGTGGAGTGGCGCAGTTGTGGAGCGACGCGGCGCTGGGTGGACTGCGGTGGAATCCTGGCGATGGGGGCCGTGGGCGCGCGGAGCCGAAGAGGCTCGTGCAGCCGAATCTGATGTCTCGAATATGCGACACGAACCTTGACGATGTACATCAAAAGAGATTACCTTCCCATGTGTGTCACATGTGAGGTGTCTCTCGGGGGCCTGACCCGGAGTCGCCGGCCGCGGACACCCGGCTCGGCGTGTGCACCTCCTGTCCGTCATCGGAGCGATCGGCGACCACCGCGTCGCCCGTCTTCGCCGCGCGTCGGCAGCCATCGGCTGTCCGAGCGCGATCGCACCACCACCACGGAAGAGGGCGGTCATCTTGAGTTCTCCAGACAGTGTCAGGAAGCAGGCGAAGGAACTGGACGAAAGTCGGCTCCACGAGCTGATCGGACGATTCAGCCTGCACAGCACGGAAAGCCAGGAGCATTCGCAGGAGCTCTTCGAGGAGATGCGGAAGTCCTGCCCTGTCGCGCACAGTTCGGAGCACGGGGGCTTCTACGCACTGTCGCGTTACAAGGACGTCTACGAAGCGTCGCACCAGCCGGAGTCCTTCTCGTCGTTCCCGGTGACGATTCCGCCGTTCGGCAACCCGACCCCGATGATCCCGATCGAGGCCGACCCGCCGCGCCACCGCAACTACCGGGCTCTGGTCGGGCGGCAGTTCAGCCCGAAGTCGGTGGCGAACGTCGAACCGCAGATGCGCGAGATGATCACCAGCATCATCGACGGTTTCAGCGGCACCTCCGAGGTGGACCTGGCCAAGGAAGTCGCCGTGCCGCTGCCGCTGCGGGCGATTCTGGAGTTGTACCTGGGTGTCCCGGAGAAGGACTGGGACATGCTCAAGGACCAGTTCCTCGTCCTGTTGCAGCCCGACCCCGCGCTCAGCGACGACGACAACACGGAGCGCGCGCTGGAAGCGGGCCTGCACTGCCAGAAGTACTTCGCCGAGATGCTGGAGAACCTCCGGGTCAATGGGTACGGCAGTGACCTGATCAGTGATCTGGCTCAGGCCGAGATCGAGGGCGAGCGCCTGGACGACGACGAGATCTTCGGGTTCTGTCTGGTGCTGGTACCGGCCGGGTTCGACACCACGGCGAGCGTGCTGAGCCGGCTGCTGCTGATGTTCGCCGAACAGCCCGAGCTGCGCACCCGGTTCGAGAACATCGTCGACGATCCCGACAAGCTGGACCTCGCCATCGAAGAGCTGGTCCGCTTCATGCCGCCGCAGCCGGGTGTCGCCCGCAACGTCACGGAGAAGTGCACCTTCCTGGGGCAGGACTTCGAGGAGGGCGACCGGCTGCTGCTGCTGTGGCCATCCGCGAACCACGATCCCGAGGAGTTCGAGAACCCGGACGAGCTGGTGCTGGACCGGTCGCCCAACCGTCACCTCGGCTTCGGCTCGGGCATCCACCGCTGCCTTGGCGCCCACCTCGCTCGGCTGGAGCTGCGGGTCTTCTTGCAGGAGTTCCTGAAGCGGGTGCCGCGCTACGACGTGACTCCGGGGCAGGAAGCGGTGTGGCACACGGGCAACACCTGGGGCGTGAAGAAACTGCCGGTGACCTTCGAATCCTGGAGTGCCGTCTGATGCGCCTTTCGATCGACCCCGGCAAGTGCTCGGGTCACGCGCGGTGCGTCGCGCGCGCGCCGGACCTGTTCGACGTGGACGACGAGGGGGTCTCCTTCGTCCTCGTCGACGAGGTGGGACCGGACTTGGCTGAGGACGCCCGCAAGGCGGTGGACGTCTGCCCGGAACGGGCGATCTCGCTCCACGAGGACTGATCAGTCCCCGGTTCCCCCCATCCCCCGAACTGACTGCCGCAACCGAAGCAGGGATGCCAATCATGGGCGTGTTCAAGGACGAATCCGAGGTCTACCAGTACGTCGGACGCATCTTCCAGGTGAGCATGGAGGACCCCGAGCTCGGTCCGAAGCTCCGCAAGGTGGGCTCGGTGCTCAAGCTGAACCAGACCGATCCCGAGTCGACGATCGTGATCGATTTCGGCGAGGGCGTTGTGCAGCTCGGCGAGAACGACGCCAACAAGGTCACCAGCCCGATCGACGCTGAACTCGACATGGAAGCCGATGTCGCGCATCGCTTCTGGCTCGGCAAGATCAACGTCGCGCTGGCGATGGCCAAGGGTCAGATCCGCAACAAGGGCAAGGTGTCGGCCGTGATGAAGATCGTGCCGCACACCAAGCCGCTTTTCGCCACCTACGAGAAGATCTTGCGCGACGCCGGGCGCGAAGATCTGGTCGACGCGGTGAAGTAGATGAGCGCACCGATCCGCCGTGTGCAGCCACGCGCCCGCGCCACGGACCAGCACGCCCTTCCGGGTGCGGTCGGTCGTGGCTCGGGGTTTCCTGCGGCGATTACCAGGGAGCACGAATGACCACTGTGGACAATGACGAGAAGTCGCGGCCGCGGGCGGCGGACCGGGCCGTCGGGTTGGTCCCCGCGCCGGTGCGCAACGTCGTGCTGGAGATCGGCCAGATGTGCCAGCTCCTCGGCAAGGTCGTCTACAGCGCTGTCCGCTACCCGCGCGGGTACTGGAAGGACACCGTCGACGAGATGTACGCCGCGCTGAAGCTCTGCTTCTGGCCTGCGACCTTCTCCATGGCGGGCTTCGGCTTCCTCATCTGCGTCATGGGCGTCGGGTTGCTGGTGCTGCTCGGCGCGGCGAACCGGATGGGGTCGTTCTGGGTGATGGCCGACATCCGCGAGATCGCCACGTGGATGGTCGGGATGGTGGTGGCCGGTGTCATCGGCACCTCCATCACCTCGGACCTGGGTGCCCGCAAGGCCAGGGAAGAACTCGACGCGCTCAAGGTTCTCGGGCTCGATCCCATCCGGATGCTGGTGATCCCACGGGTGATCTCGACCGCGATCCTGTGTGCCCTGCTGAACTTCCTCGCCTCGTTCGTCGGCATCTTCCTCGGCCTGCTGGCGGTGGGCGCGCTGGGGGACACCACTTCGGGTGCCTACATGGACGGCATGATCCACAACCTCTACGCCGCCGACGTGTGGGGCGCGGAGCTGAAAACGCTGCTGAGCGGGATGATGATCGCCGTCGTCTGCAGCTACAAGGGGCTCAACGCCGGCGGCGGTCCGGAGGGCGTCGGGCGTGCCGTCAACCAGGCGGTCGTCATCTCGTTCGCGCTGGTGTGGGTGTTCAACTTCTTCTTCAACGCCATTGCTCAGGGGCTGAACCCCAACCTGATGATGCTGAGATAAGGAATCCCGGATGGCCATCCAAAGCGCGCAGCCGGCCCCGCGCAACGTTCTGCGCTGGCGCGGGTCGGAACAACAGCGGAAACGTCCGCCCATCTTGTTCTTCACGACGTTCACCACGGTCGGGAACATCGCCTCGTTCAGCGCCCGGGTACTGGTGGAGATGCCACTCGCGATCGGGCTCTACCTGTCCGAGGTGATTCGTCAGTCGGCGATTCTCATCCGGTCGAGCAGCCTGGTCATCTGGTTCATGGCATTCGCGATCGGCGGGGAGACCGGACTGCAGGGCAGTTACATCCTCGACCAGTTCGGCGCGTCGGACTACGTCGGGGTCTTCAACGCCATCGGCGATTTGAAAGCCGACGGCACTTCGATGTGGGGCTGGATTCTCGCGGCGAAGGTCGGCTGCGGGTACGTCGCGGAGATCGGCTCGATGCGCATCAGCGACGAGATCGATGCGCTGGAAGTGATGGGCATCCATTCTCGCGCCTACCTGGCCGGTACCAGGCTCTGGGCCATGTGGATCACGGCCCCGTTCTTGTTCCTGACCGCCATGGGAGTTCAATTCGTCGGTTCCTGGGTGGTCACCCAACTGATGCTCGACACCACTTCTCCCGGTGCGTACTCCAACATCTTCTGGTCGTTCCAGGCGCCTATTGACCTCCTGTACGCGCTGATCTGGGCGATGATCCTGGCCACGTTGATCACTTTGGTCGGCTGCTACTACGGCTACACCTCCTCCGGGGGTCCGGTTGGAGTCGGGGTCAACACGGCGAAGTCGATGATGGTCAACATGATCATCGTCAGCGCCGCGGCCGCAATCCTGTACCAGTTCTTTTTCGGCACCACGCTTCAGACGCCGATTGCCAATTAGGGCAACGTGGCTGAGTTGAGGAGTCCTTCATGGATGTACAAGACACCGAAGTCATGTCGCCCGCGGTGAGTGCCGAAGCGAACGACGACGGACAGGTCGCATCGGTCCGCGACGTGTACAAGTCCTTCGGTTCCTTCCAGGTCATGAACGGTCTGAGCCTGGACTTCAAACCGCGCGCGATCACCACGATCCTCGGCCCCTCGGGTACCGGGAAGAGCGTTCTGCTCAAGCACATGGTGGGCCTGCTGGAACCGGATTCCGGAACGGTCAGCGTGTTCGGGCAGGACATCTGGCGAATCGAGGAGCGGGAACGCGCCAAGCTGCGCAAGCGCTTCGGCGTTCTTTTCCAGGACGGGGCGCTGTTCGGCTCCATGAACGTGTACGACAATGTGGCGTTCCCGCTTCGCAAGCACACCGACATGTCCGAGAAGGATGTCGGCGAGATCGTCAACTACCGGCTCAAAGAGGTCGGTCTGGAAGCGGCGTGGAAGAAGTTTCCCAACGAGATCTCGGGCGGGATGAAGAAGCGCGCCGGCTTCGCCAGGGCGCTGGTGCTGAATCCGGAGATCGTACTGTTCGACGAGCCGGACTCGGGTCTCGACCCGGTCCGTACCAGCTTGCTCAACGACGTGATTCTCAAGATCCACAGTGAGGATCGCGGCACCTACGTCGTGGTCACCCACGACATCAGGACGGCGAAGAAGGTGAGTGATTACGTCGGCCTGATCTGGCAGGGGCGTGTCGTGTACTACGGCCCGGCGGCGGAAGCGTTCTCTTCGGACGATCCGTTCGTGCGGCAATTCCTCGCCGGGGACTCGGTCGGCCCATTGGGAATGGATTGAGATGCGCCGAGTGGTGAGATGGGGAGCCGCCGTCGTGGTCGCGGCCCTCGCCTTCGGCGGGGTCGCCTGGGCTGCGGGCGGCGAGGACTACGAGCTCCAGCTGGCCATGCCGAACGCGGCGAACCTGCTGGAGGGATCGCGGGTCGAGGTCGATGGAAAGACGATCGGCAGCGTCGCCGGGCTGGAGGCCCGGGACGGCAAGGCGATGGTGACGGTATCGGTCGACGACGAGTACGCACCGTTGCATGCCGGAACCAAGGCGCAGATCGAATGGCGGGGCCTGCTGGGCGAGCGCGTGATCAGGCTGGTTCCCGGGCCGGAGGGCAATACCGAGATTCCTACCGGCGGCCTCGTGCAAGCCGGCTCCGAGCAGGTCGAGTTGGAGCAGGTGCTGGCCGCGCTCGATGAGCCCACCCGCGAACACGTGAAGTCCACGGTGCAACAGCTGGATCAGCAGCTCAAAGATCATCCGCAGGACATCCGGGCGACGCTCAACGCGGCCGGCCCCGCGGTCCAGGAACTCGGCGAGGTCCTGAAGGCCGTCGGACAGGACGGCCCTGCGATCCAGCGGCTGATCCGGGACCTGCGGACGATGATGGAGCCGCTGGCGGGCAGGCAGGCGGAGCTCGAGAAGATCGTGCGCGATCTGACCGCGGCCACCGGCACGATGTCCGCCGAGCAACAGCAGCTGAAGCAGGCATTGGGCGAACTTCCGTCTACATTGGACTCGGCCAAGCGGACGATGGACGGTGTTCCGGAGGCGGTCGACGAGACTGCGCCGCTGTTGCAGGATCTGCGGCCGGCCACCCAGCAACTGAAGTCGGTGTCCCAGAACCTGAGCCCGCTGCTGCGGGATCTGCGGCCGGCGATCAGCGATCTTCGTCCGACGTTGAACTCGGCCGACGAGTTGTTGCAGCGAACACCTGACCTGCTGGACAGCACCCACGGCACGGTGCCCGGGGTGACGCAGGCGCTGGACCAGCTCAACCCGGCCGTGCAGTTCCTCCGGCCCTACACCCCGGACCTCATGGGCTGGCTGAGCAACTGGAGCGCGGCGTTCGCGAACTACGACTCCCAGGGCCACTACTTCCACGGGGCGGTGCAGGTCAGCACGAGCGTGCTCGACGACAACCCCGGCGTGAACGTGGGTCTCAAGGGCGGGCCGAACTCGCGTCCCGCGCCGGGCATGGCGTCCGGTGAAGCCTGGGTCGACGCGAATGGGAGTGCACCCCGATGAGAATCTTCAAGAACGCGGGACTGCGGATCGGACTGGCGCTCGCCGCGGTGGCCGCCGTGGTGGCCACCGGGGTCACCACGGCGCGGTTAGGTGAGGACAAGGACGTCTCGCTGACGGTGATGTTCGCCAACGCCAGCCCGCTGATCCCGGGGAACCTCATCCGGCTCAGTGGTGTTGAAGTCGGCCAGATCGAATCCGTGACCCTGCGCGGAGGTCAAGCCGCGGTCAAGATGCGCCTCGACCGTTCCGTGCTGCCCTTGCACAGCGACGCGAGCGCGAAGATCCGGCCGGTGACGCTGCTCGGCGAGCGGTTCATCGACCTGAACCGGGGGTCGGACAGCGCTCCCGAGCTGACGGACCCGCTGGTGATCCGTGCGGACCGGACCACTCGCGCTGTCGACCTCGACGAGGTGCTGAACTCGGTCGACGACCCTTCCAGTACCGCGCTCGCCGCCCTGGTCACCACCTTGGGCGAGGGCACGGCAGGGCAGGGCCCCAACATCGACGAAGCACTCAAGGCGCTGGCCCCGGCGTTGCAGGACACTCAGCAGCTGGGGTCCGTGCTGGAGCAGCAGAACGAGGTGCTCGGACAGCTCGTGGATCGCACGAGCCCGGTCGCCAAGGCGCTGGCCGAGCAGAACGGCGGGAACCTCGACAAGGCGGTGGAGTCCGGCAAGCAGTTGCTGGCGTCGGTGGCCGCCCAGCGACAGGCCACAAAGGATTCGTTGACCCAGCTTCCCGGAACTCTGGAAGAGGCCAGGAAGGTGCTCTCCGAAGTGTCCGGGGTCGCCGAGCAGGGCACACCGGTCCTGCGCGACATCCGGCCGGTCACCGACGACCTGACGCAGATCACCGATGAGCTCGACAAGTTCGCCGATGCCGCGGATCCCGCGCTGGGTTCCCTGCCGCCGGTGCTGGACAAGGGCAAGGCGTTGCTCGACCAGGCCGCGCCGGCGGTCCGGGACCTCAAACCCGGTGTGGAACAACTGCCGGGGGTGAGCTCCTCCGCGCATCGGCTCGTCGGCGATCTCACACCGGCGATGGGCACGGCGCTGGACTTCATCAAGTACTGGGCGATGTCCACCAACGGCCGGGACGGCCTGGGCAACTACTTCCGCGCGTTCGTCGTGACGACGCCGCAGAGCTTGATCCAGTACCCCGGTGTGGGACTCGGACCGCCTAGCCCGCCCACCCCGAGCCCGGTGCCGGAACTGCCGATCCCGGGAGTTCCCGGTGTGCCCCCGCCACTTCCAGGTTTGCCGAGCCTGCCGGGGCCCACGGGGCCTCCGGAGGACGGCGGCTCGAAGCCGGGTGCTCCGGCACCCGATGGTGACGGCAGCGCGACAGGGCTGGACCTCTCGCAGGAGACCGCTCTGGTCGACCAACTTCTAGGAGGACGCTGATGGCAGCGGTGTCACGATCGACGACGCGGTCGTTCCTGGCCGGTCTGGGAGGCGTGGTCGTCCTGGGTGGGTTCGTGTTCATCGGCGTCACGGCCAGCTCGGGTCTGCCCGGAGCGCCGGTGACGACGGTCCGGGCCGAGTTCGACGAGGTCGGCGCCTCGCTGAAGGTGGGCAACGACGTCCGGGAGAACAGCACCCGGATCGGCGAAGTGTCTGACCTGAGCTACGAGAACGGACATGCCGTCGCGACCTTGGAACTGGACGGGAACGTGCCGGTCTACGAGGACGCCAAGGCCCAGGTCTGGGACCAGTCGGCGCTGGCCAAGAAGTTCGTGGAGATCGACCGCGGGCATCAAGGAAGCGGCCGACTCGGTGATCGGGCCATCCCGGCGGAACGCAACGTGGGTTCGGCCGACCTCGACAACGTGCTGGACGCGCTCGATCCGATGACACGTGACGCGCTGACCAGCACCCTGCGCGAGGTCGGTAGTGGCGGCGCGGGACACGGTCAGGATCTCAACGACATCGCGGGCAAGGCTCCGGGAATCCTGCGGGGACTCGGCAACACGTCCGGAGCGCTGAGCGATCCGCAGACGGATCTGCCCGGGCTGCTGAACCGCGCCGACGATCTGGTGGGCTCGCTGCACGGCCGGGAGCGGGAGCTGGCGGGTCTTGTCCGGGAGATCGGTGACACGGCCGGGGCCGCGGCCGTGGACGATGGAGCGCCGCTACAAGACAGCCTCAGAGCGTTGCCCGCGACGCTGAGCGACACCCGTGCCGCCCTCAATTCGCTGGACGAGCCGCTGAGCGACGTCCACTCCGCGGTGTCGGACATCCGGCCCGGCGCCTCGGCGCTGGGATCGGCGACCCCCGACGTGCGCGGGGTGCTACGCGAGGGGCCGGAGCCGTTGAACATGGTTCCCGGCGTGGCGGACAAGGCCGAGCCCGCGGTCGAGGACCTGACTCAGACCGTGGCGGACGCCCGTCCGCTGGTCTCCCCGTTGTCTCGCGCCTTGAGCGACGCTGCTCCGCCGGTGAACACGCTGGCGCAGTACAGCCCCGAAGTCGTCGCCTTCTTCCGGAACATCGAGAGCATGGTGTCCACTTCGGTCGCGCCGGGCGTGCACGGTGCGCGCGTCGGGGTCGCTGCGCACCCGGCCATCGCAGACGGTGGCCTCATCAAGGACCCGCTGCAAGGGCAGGACCCGTATCCGGCGCCAGGTGAGGTCTACAAGCAGCGAACCGGACTGCTGCCGAACATTCTGACCGGAGGTGGCCAGTGATGTCCGCGAAGAAGCGAAGGTTCGCCTCACCCTTGGTCATCGGGGCTGTCCTGCTGGTGGCGGTTCTGGTGGTGCTGTTCGGCGTCTACCAAAAGGAGCGGATCAGCACGACGCTGGCTTCCGGCGACGAGGTCCAGGCCGAGTTCGACCGCCAATACCGATTGGTGCCGGCCAAGTCGGACGTGAAGATGGCCGGTGTCGTCGTCGGCACGGTGACCGATGTGGAGCAGGACGCGGGCGGAAAAGCGCTGGTATCGATGAAGGTCTGGGGTGATACGACGGACAGGCTGGGCAGCGCTCCGTCAGCGATCATCCGGCCGACGACGTTGCTCGGCGGCGCCTACTACATCGAGCTTCAGCAAGGCGATGCGCACGGGCGGTACGGCGGTGAACCCATCCCGGCGGACCGCACCAGCGTGCCCATCGAACTCGACAAGATCCTCGCCGCGATCCCCGGGCGAGCCCAGGACAGCATCCGGAACACGTCACGGCTGACTGACGAGTCACTGCGCGCCGGTGCCGGTGAGAACCTGGGCAACGTCCTCGAACACGCGCCGCAGACCCTCGGGCCAGCAGGCGACGTCCTCTCCAGTGCGCGGGGTACTCGCCCGGGCGAGGACCTGTACGGCATCGTGCCGGACGTAGCAGCGATCGCCGGAACGCTGACCGAGCGCGACGGACAGCTCGGGCACACCATCGATTCGCTCGGCGACGTCAGCGCGACGCTGTCCACGGTGCGGCGGCCGCTGGCGGACTCGATCGCCGCTCTTCCCGAGACCCTGACCAGTACCCGTAGGGGACTCGACGACCTGCACGGGAGCCTGAACCGGCTGACGGACACCGCGGGCAACGCCAGGCCGGCCGTGCAGGAGCTGGGGCCCGTGCTGGCCAAGGCCGATCCGGTCCTGCGCGAGGCCCGGCCGATGGTGGCCGAACTCCGGCCGTTGCTGCAGGACGCGCAGCCGGTGGTCGACCAGTTGGTGCCGACCGCGGACCGAGCCACCTCGACGCTCGATCTGGTGCGCGGCCCGGTGCTGGACCGGATCAACGGGCCGATCGCGAACGCGGTGATGTCGCCGTGGAAGGGCACGGGAGCCTACGAAGGCAACGGAGGTACCGGCCACAAGCTCTACGAAGAGGTCGGGTACCTCGCCGCGCACACCGCGAACCTGTCGCAGTACGGCAACAAGAACGGCCGGATGCTCGGGCTTGCGCTCGGTGCCGGAGTTTCCACCGTGGGCGGTAAGGACCCGGGCACTGCGGAGTTCCTGCAGTCGCTGGGGCTGTTGCCCGGTGGACTGAAGGTGTTGCCGCCGCCGGACGACTCCGGCGACGACTTCACACCGGTACCGGCGACTTCCCCGGGGCAGGACCAGTTCCTGCCCAAGCCCGGCGCGCCCCAGCCTCAAGGGAATTAGGAGCCTCCCGTGACAAAAAAGCTCTCGTTCAGCAGGATCTGGGAGCGGATCCGAACGGTTCCCGGCCTGGGGCGCAACCTGCTCGCACTGACGGTGGTGATCGTCTGTGGGGTGGTCAGCTCGTCGATGATCCTGACCAATCAGCGGTTCCTCCCGCCCTGGCAGGAGCGGTACGAGATGGCGGCCGAGTTCGAGCAGGTACCTGCGGTGAGCCCGAACCAACAGCCCAAGGTGCGCATCGCCGGCGTCGAGGTCGGACAGGTGACCGACAGCGAGGTAACGCGGAACGGCAAGGCGCGGCTGACGTTGTCGCTGGAGCCCGGATACGAGGTCTACCGCAACGCGCGCTTGGTGCTGCGCCCGACCAACCCGCTCAACGAGATGTACGTGGAGGTCAACCCGGGCGGCCCACCGGCACCGAAACTGCCGCCGAACGGCGTCATCCCGTTGAACCAGACCGAGCGGCCGAGGCAGCCAGACGAGGTGCTCAACCACCTCGACGAACGCAGCAGGAACGCGGTGACCAACCTGCTGTCCACCTCCGATGTGGCGCTGGCGAACGCGCCGCAGAACCTGCCCGCCGGCCTCAACGCCGCAGATGCCACCTTGCTGCGGTTCAAGCCCGTCCTGCAGAACCTGCAGACGCGCCGCGAGAACATCGCCGAGTTGGTGACCGCGCTGTCCCAGATCAGCCGGGCGGTCGGCCACAACGACGGTCGGCTCACGGAACTGATGGACGCCAGCGAGCAGACGCTGTCGGTGCTGTCCGAGCACAACGCGGATGTCCAGTCCGCGGTCGGGCAGTTGCCGGATACGACCGGCGAGCTCAAGCGCGCGATGAACGGTGTCAACGGGCTGACCGGTCAGCTGAACCCGACGCTGGACAACCTCAACGCCGCGTCGGACCGGCTGCCGGAAGTGCTGCGCAAGGTCAGTGGCACCGTCGACAACCTGGGACGCACGGTGCGGGCGGCACGGCCCGTCGTGTCCGCCGCGCGACCGATCGTCCAAGATCTCCGACCGATGGTCGGCCAGGCGCACACGGCGTTGGGCGACCTTCAGCCTGTAGCCCGCGATCTGGGGCCGGACTCCGAGCTCATCGTGTCCTACCTCAATGATCTGCAGGCATTCATCTTCAACACCAACGGGGCATTCAGCCTGTCGGATGCCAATGGCGGGTTCATCCGGGGCCACGTGGCGGTTCCGCTGCCGGATGCGGGCGTGCTGCCTGGTACGCACGGCGGAAACACAGGGGGCGACTGATGAAGATCTTCCAAGGCACCTCGGGCAAACTCGTCGTGCTGGGCGTCTTCTTCGTCCTCTCGATGATCTACATGGGATACCTGCTGGACAAGGCGGGTACGCCCAATCCGCTGGGGAGCTCGAAGGCCTACACGGTTTCCTTCGAAGTGGACGATGTGGACAACGCGATTCCCGTCGGCGACGTGAAGATCGCCGGCGTCACCATTGGCGGTATCGACAGCGTCGAGCACAACGGCAGTGGCAAGGCGCTGGTCGTGGTGCACGTGGACGAGGACGCCGCGCCGTTGCACGAAGGCGCCCAGGTCAATATGCGGATCGGGGCGAAGTCCATCGCCGGTGAGTCCTACATCGATATCGTTGATGGCCGCGGAAAGGCGATGCCGAACGGCAGCAGGATCGTTCCCGAGGCAGTCGAACGGGGCGTGCAACTGCGCGATGTCGTCGACAGCCTCGACCCGAAGACCCGGGAGGCGCTCAGCGGTGTGATCCGAACCGCGGGCGAGGGAACCACCGGTACGAAGGAGGACGTGGACGGGGCCATGACCGGTCTCGGCCAGGTGGGGCGCGAGGGCTACACCGCGGTGGATGCCATCTCGGCGCAGTCGGAGGATCTGAAGGTGCTGGCGCAGCAGACCACGACCGTGCTGGACGCGCTCGACACCGGGCAGGGGCAGATCGCCTCGCTGGTGCACAACGCCCAGCAGCTGACCTCGGCCACCAGCGGGCAACAGGAGAACTTGGCCGCGACGGTGCGCAAGCTGCCCGGGGTGCTGTCGAGTACGCAGCAGGCAACGGGCAAGCTCAAGGAGCTGTCCACCTCGGTCGGGCCGGTTGCCGCGGATCTCAAGGAGGCCGCACCGCACCTCAACGCCTCCCTGGAGCAACTCCCGCAGACCACCGAGGATCTGCGCGGGTTGCTGCCCGATCTGACCAGCACGCTGGACCGGGCACCGGCCACGTTGGACCGCGTTCCGGCGACGGCACAGGACGTGAGCACGCTCGTGCCCCAGGCACGTACCGCCATGACCAACCTCAACCCGATGCTGTCGTACCTGAAGCCATACGGCCCGGAGCTGGGCGCGTTCTTCGCCAACTTCGGATCGATCTTCCAGTACACGGACGAGGCCGGGATTCACTTCTTCCGGCTGCTGCCCGATGAGGGCAATGAGGCCATCGTCAAGGGTGTGCCGGTACCGCTGCCCAAGGTGCTGACGAACAGCAACCCGTATCCCGCTCCTGGACAGAGCGTCTCGCCCGAAGGACGCGACTTCACCAAGCTGCACCAGTGGCCGAACTGACGGCCGGGACGGGTTGATCTCCGCGACCTCCGGGGGCGGTGTGGGTGTCGTACCCCGCCGTCTCCGGAGGTTCTCCATCTTCGTCCACAGTGGAAGATTTTACGTCGGGTGCGTTCATGTTGTCATCGCAGCCAGCGAGGTCCCTGTTCTGGTGTGGCTGATCAGCTCATAAGCGCTGTTCAGGAGCTGTCTCTCGGTTCGCTCTCGCGAGATTTCGGACACGAAGGGAGATGCTACAAGTCTGGAAACTTGGTACCTGTCAATGTTGTTCTTGGTGGGTTCACCGAGGTACTGTGTCCCGCGTCACGAGAGATCGACGCGACGGGAAGGGGTGGGTCGGGAGCGATGCGGTTGTTGCAGGCAATCCGGGCACAGATCCGGAGTCTCCTCGAAGTGATCCGGCGGGCCCCCGCTAGGTCCGCGGTCGGCGGAAGGCGGACCGCCACGCGAAAACTGTTGGTGTGCCTGGTCATTCTCGGAATCGCCGGCAGCACCGTGGCCGGATTGCTGAAGCTGCGCGTCGAGACCACTGTGGAGTCGTTCCTGCCCAGTGGAGATCCCAGCGTGCAACGCCTCGAGGAACACGCCCGGTCGTTCGGCGGGAATCCCGTGGCCGTCGTCCTGGAGTCAGAAGAACCAGGGCACCTGCTCACCGGCGACAAGCAACTAGAGAAGCTCATGAAGCTCGAGGGGAATCTGTCGCGGATGCCGGATGTGGCAACCGTTTATGGCCCTGGCACGGTGATGAACCAGCTCGCGATCTCCTCGCAGAACCTGCTCGCGACCCTCAGCGGCACCCGGGACGGTTTGCGCGCCCGCGCCGAGGCCGCGGCCCGTGCGCGCGGGGAATCCGAGTCGTCGGTCAGCGGGGCCGGTGATGCGGCCACGGCCGAGTTCGACCGGCGATACGGAACGCTGTTGGTCAAGGGGCTGCCCGGTGGCCTGCCGACCACCAAGAACCCGAACTTCGTCAAGAACGTCATCTTCGATGAGGAGGGAAGGCCGCGGGCGCGCTGGCACTTCGTGGTGCCGAAGGAGAACAGCGTCGCCGTGCTGGTCCGGCCGCGCCAGGACCTGGACGAGGCCGGTACGAAGCGCCTTGTCGAGGGAGTGCGGGACGCGGTCGGAGGCTCTGGGCTCGACACGACAAAGACGACCGTGACCGGAGTGCCGGCCATCACCTCCTCACTGACCAGTGCGGTCACGGCCGAGATTCCGCTGTTGGCGGGCTTGGCCGCACTGGTGATCCTGCTGCGCTTCCTGCTGGCCTCGCCCGGTTCCAGTCTGTTCCGCAAGCTGTGGCCGCTGCTGGCGGCGGTCATCGGCAGCGCGCTGACCTTGGCGGTGTTCGGCCTGTCCGGTGTGCCCATCTCCTTCGGCGCTGCCGCGTTGCTGCCGCTGCTGATGGGCATCGGCAGCTCGTTCTCGCTGTACCTCGCCGCGTCCGGGAACCGGCGGCGGGTGCTGGTCGTCTCGGCCGCGAGCGCGGTCGCATTCGCCTCGTTGGCCGCGTCGCCGTTGCCGTTCGTCCGGCAACTCGGTTTGGCCTTGGCGCTCGGCGTGGTGTTCACGGTCGGAGTCACCCTGCTGGTCGGCGGCAAGGCCCAGCCGGGTCCGGACGTTGAGCCCGACCCGAAACCCGAGGCGCCGCAGCGTTCGTCGGCGGTCGGTTCGCGACGCCCCGGCTTGCGCTGGACCGCGCTCGGCAGCCTGGTGGCGGTCGCGGCGGTGGGCTGGGCGTCACTGGCGACGCTCGACGTCCAGGCCAATCCAGAGGATGCGGCCCGCGGGCTGCCCGAACTGGAGAACGCTCGGTACGCCGAGCAGGTCCTGGGTTCTTCCGGTGAGGTCAGCATCGTGCTGCGGGGCATGGACGTGCGGAGCCCGGAAGCTCTGGACTGGATGTACCGGGCGCAGGACGTGGCCGTGTCCCGTTACGGCGACCAGGTCCGGCCGATCCTCACCGCACCCGACCTGCTGAGCTTCCTCGGTGACCATCCGACCCCGGAGCAGATCTCGGCCGGGTTGCAGTTGTTGCCGCCATACCTGACCAGCGCGGTGTTCAGCTCCGAGGGGGATCAGGCAGTGCTGACCTTCGGGCTGAAGTTCCAGGACCTGGGCAACCAGACGAGGTTGCTCGACGAGATGCGCGCGGCGCTACCGCCGTCGCCGGGCGCAACGCAGGTCGACGTCGTCGGGCTGCCGGTGTCCGCGGCCCGCGCCTACGAGCAGATCTCGCAGCACCGCTACCTGGACAACCTGGTGGGGATCGCGGCTGCCGGTGCGGTGCTGCTCGTGGGACTGCGAGGTCACCGGCGGGATGCGCTGCGCGCGATGGTGGCCGCCGCGATGGCGACCGGGTGGACCGTGGCCGGCATGTGGCTGGTCGGTGAACCGCTGAGCCCGCTGACGATCGCACTGGGCTCGCTGGCCACGGTGACCGCGTGCGAGTTCACCGTGCTGCTCGCCGATGACCAGCGGGAACGATCGGCTGTGTTGCGGCGGGTGGTCGCGTGGGCGTGCGTCACCTCGGTGGTCGGCTACCTGGCCCTCGTCCCCTCAACGATCGCCCTGCTCCGTGACTTCGGGATCACGCTGGCAGTCACGGTGCTGCTGTCGTACCTGGCGGCGCTCGCCGTCGTGCGGCTGACGCCGTCGGGCGCTGGGAAGCAGGAGCCCGCTCCCGAAGTCCGCGTTGCCGATACGGAACTCTCGGAGGTTCGTTCATGAAGACCCGCATGCCCACCTGGCTGAACAGGGGCGCCATCGGCCGCTTCGCCGAGCACCTGGGCAGGCGTTCGGCGTTTCGCCTCACCGGATATCGAGCGGGTGTCGTCGTCGCGATGCTTCTTGTGGTCGTCGGCGGATCCGGCGCGAAGACCGTCATGCACGCGGCGGAGGCGCTGCCAGCGGACGCGGCCTTCCGCTCGTCCGGTGCCGTGGTCACCAAGCAGCAGCTCCAGCAACGGGTCGGTTTGATGGAGTTCCTCTACGGGTTGCAGCGGCCGCCGGACCCGGCGGGAGTTGACAAGTTCAACCGTTCGGTGGCGAAAGCACTGGTGGTCAGCGGCGTGGTGGACCGAGCCGCCGTCGAACACGGCATCGTCATCGCGGACAAGGCCGCGAGCGACCAACTCGACAAGATGATCAAGGAGAACGGTGGTGGTGACCGCCGTGCCTTCATCCAGGAGCTCGGGGCGCGAGGGATCTCCGAGCAGAACGTCCTCGACGAGATCAAGCGTCAGCAGGCCAGCGCCCGGCTGTTCGGCAAGGTGACCGAGTCGGTCGAACCGGTCACCGACGCGGACGCGCAGCGCTACTACGACAAGAACCGCGCGCAGATGGTCACTCCCGAGCAGCGCGGCGTCGCCAACATCGTCGTGCCGGATCAGGCTCAGGCCCAGCAGATCGCTGAGCAGGCGAACGCGGGCGGCGACTTCGGCGGCCTGGCCGCGCAGTTCTCCATCGACGGCAGCACCAAGGACAAAGGCGGCTCGCTCGGTGACGTGCAGCCCGACCAGCTCGAACCCGGATACGCGAAAGCCGCCTTCTCGGCACCGGCCGGCGCGGTGTTCGGTCCGGTGCAGACCGAGCAGGGCTGGAACGTCGGCAAGGTCGGCGAAGTGCGTCCCTCGAAGCCCGTCGCCTTCGAGCAGGTCCGGGACGCCATCAAGGGCAAGCTGGACAACGACGCGAAACTCGGGGTGTGGGACGGATTCCTGACCCAGCGGATCAAGGACGCCGATGTCACGTACGCGCCCGAATACCTGCCCGCGAACCCGGACGCGTCACCGGCCAGAGCGGCGCAAGGCGAGTAACCACCGAGTCCTTCCAGATTGATTCGCGTGGCGGGCCGGGCGGCGGAACCTCAGCGGCTACGCCACTGAGAAGACACAGATGAATCGTTCTGAACGGACTCCTAACGGCAAGACGTCACTGCAGAAGGAGGAACGACATGCTGGCTCTCGTGCTGGCCGTGGTATCGGGTGGTTGCCTCGTCGCCGGATGGCTGTTGGAGCAGATCGTGCTGGTGTACGTCGCGCTAGCGTTGTCGGCCGCCGGCCTGGTGCTGGTGGTGGCTTCGATGTGGCGACGCAGGCGTCTCGGCGGGCAGGAAGCCGGCGGCGATGGTGAATCCGCTGATCATGGCGATTTTCCGGATTCCGCGGAGGATTCATCGGAGGTGTCCGGCGATGCCGCCGACACCGTCGCAGTCCGGTCCGGGGGAGCGACCGGACCGGACTCGGCGGCCGAGCCGGCCCGCGAGATCTTCGTGGCGAGATCGACCGGGCAGCGACTCGATGACGACGCGATGGTGGGCGTGGTGCACGGTCGCGCCCGGTTCCACTCCGGCGAATGCCGTCTGGTGCGGGGAATGCGGGTGCAGCGGCTGACGCTGGTCGAGGCGCGGGAAGAAGACTTCACGGCGTGCTCTGTCTGCGTCGAGATCGGAGCGGCCGCGCTGCTGTCTGAACAGCACTGAGATTCACTCCGGAACGCCCCTGGTTCCGGGTGCCCTCCGACACAAGCAGTTGCGGAAGACGGCCGTGTCCAGCGGCCGTTTTTCGCTGCGCGGCCGGCCGAAGCGACGCGGGGATGTCGCGCCCACGGAATGCAGCGCCACTGAAGGCGGGTTGACACGAGCACTCGCCTGCGGCGAGCGGGGAAGGACGTTCAGCCACTCCCGGACTTGGTCGGAAAAACCACGTAGTTATACCCGTGACCCCCACCATACCGGGATGGTTAACGTGGTGTTTCCAGAGCGCGAGACCAAGGCAAAGGGGCCGGTCATGAGGCTGGAACACCGCTCGTCCATGAGTTGTGCCGGCGGCACTGGTTCCACGACTTCGTCCAGGACGAGCGGTTGCCGACCCCCGCGAGCGGTTCGGTGGCCAGCGCGGCCAACGCACGTGTTCGGCCCGAACGCCCTGGTCGGTTAGCAGCACTCGAATCCGTCCGGGTGGCCGCCCGACCGCCCGCGCGAGAATCTCCAAGGAGGCCGGGATGCGCGTTACAGCTGCTGTCGCCAGGGACGAGGGTCAGCCGTTCATGCTCGAAGAACTTGAGCTGGATTCACCGCGGCCGGACGAGGTTCTCGTCGAGGTGCACGCCGTAGGGCTGTGCCGGACCGACATTTCGCTCCGCGACCAGTGGATGCGGATTCCGCTGCCTGCGGTGCTCGGACACGAAGGGGCCGGCGTGGTAGCGCGGGTCGGGGCCGACGTCACCAAGGTGCGGCCCGGCGACAAGGTGGTCATGACCTTCGGGTCCTGCGGCCGCTGTCGCTACTGCGAGAGCGGCCACCCCGCCTATTGCGTCGAGCTGCTGGAGCGAAACGTCAGCGGAAGCAGGCCGGACGGGACCAACGCCCTGCACTGCGATGTCGAGCACGGTGAGATGCACGGTTTCTTCATCAGCCAGTCCTCCTTCGCCACGCACGCCATCGCCAGCGAACGCAGCATCGTGCGCGTCGCCGACGACACCGACCTGGAGATGGCCGGACCGATCGGCTGCGGGATCCAGACGGGTGCCGGAGCCGTGATCAACCGGCTGCGCCCGGAGGCCGGGTCGGCCATCGCGGTGTTCGGCGTGGGCGCGGTCGGCATGGCCGCCGTGATGGCCGCGAGGCTGGTCGGTTGCGCCACGATCATCGCGGTCGACGTGCAGCCGGACCGGCTCGACCTCGCCAGGGAACTCGGCGCGACGCACCTCATCGACGCCGGCCGGGTCAACCCGGTCAGTGCCATTCAGACGATCACCGATGGCGGAGTCGCCTACACCGTGGAGACCACTGCGGTACCGGAGGTCGCGCGGCAAGCGGTCTACAGCCTTGCGCCGCTCGGCACCTGCGCGATCCTCGGTCTCGGCCCCGCGGGTGCCGAACTGTCGATCGACATGACCAACCTGCTGCTTCCCGGGCGGACCGTGACCGGAGTGACCTGGGGCGACAGCCGGCCCGACGAATTGATCCCGCAACTGCTGGAACTCCACGGGCAGGGCCGGTTCCCGGTGGATCGGTTGATCGACACCTATTCCCTGATGGACATCAACAAGGCCGTCGAAGATCTTGAAGTGGGCAAATGCCTCAAGGCGGTGCTGAAGCCGTGTTCGCTGCCCGCCCGGGGAATGTCCGCTGCTGGCCAGGAAAAGCACAATAGACAGGTCCGGATGGCGGATGCGATAACGGCCGGATGGCCGAAGATCGCCTGATGGCAGCGTGGTGAGTGGCCACGAAAAGACCTCCGACTGGCCTATCCGCTTCTACTACACTGACCCTGCTCTGCGCAGCGACGCGCCGGGGAAGGGGACATCACGGAGTGTGTGCTCAGGTCAGGGAGCTCGGCGATGGCTTGACCAGTTTCGTCGGTCGCAAGCGGGAGCTGGCCGAGATCACGCGGTTGCTCGGTGAATCTCGGCTGGTCACGCTCACCGGTGTCGGTGGTGTCGGCAAGACGCGCTTGGCGGTGCGCGTGGCGGACCGGATGCGGCAGGAATTTCCCGACGGTGTCTGGCTGGTGGAGCTCGCGAAGGTCAGCGAGCCGGCGCTGGTCCCGCACGTCGTCGCGGAGGCGCTCGGTGTCCCGGACCAGTCGACGCGGTCCCGTGAGGAGGCACTGCTCGAATTCCTCGGCGAGCGGCGGTTGTTGCTCATCATGGACAACTGCGAGCATCTCCTCGGCGCCTGCGCGGTGCTGGTCGCGAAGCTGGTGCGCGAGGACAACCGGGTCGTTGTGCTCGCCACCAGTCGGGAAGTGCTCGGGCTCCTCGGCGAGTGCAGCTGGCCCGTGCCACCGATGTCCATCCCGGACCTGGCGAACCTGGCGCCGTCGCGCGGCGGCTACGTGTACGGGCACGAGGCGCTCGACTTGTTCGAGGAACGCGCGCGCACGGTGCTGCCCGACTTCCGCCTCGATTCCGCCTCCAAGCAGGCGGTTTCCAAGCTGTGTCAGGGATTGGACGGGTTACCGCTGGCGATCGAGCTGGCGGCGGTGCGGATGCGGTCCATGTCGGTGGAGCAGATCTTCGAGCGGCTCCGCGACCGGTACCGGTTGCTGAGCTCCGGCAACCGGGGCGGCCCAGCGCGGCACCAGACGCTGCGCGCCGCCGTCGACTGGAGCTTCGACCTGTGCACCGAGCAGGAGCGGGCGTTGTGGGCCAGGCTGGCGATCTTCGCGGGCGGCTTCGATCTCGAAGCGGCCGAAGCCGTGTGCACCGACGACACCATGGCCGCCGATGACGTGCTCGAACTGCTGGCGGACCTGGTGGACAAGTCGATCGTGCTCCGGGAGGGGGCCGGATCGGAGGTCCGATACCGGATGTTGGAGACGATTCGGGCGTACGGCAGGGAAAAACTGGCCGCCGCGGGCGCGGAGCGCACCCTCCTGCGGCGGCATCGCGACTACTACCTCCGGCTCGCCGAACGGCTCGACGAGAACTGGTTCGGTCCCGACCAGTTCTACTGGTGGGACAGGTTGCAGCGCGAGCAGGGCAACTTGTGGGCGGCGCTTGACTTCTGCCTGACCACGTCCGGCGAAGAAGCCGTGGGGATGCACATGGTGGGCGCCCTGTGCTTCTACTGGAACGCCTGCGGCCACTTGCAGGACGGCCGCTATTGGCTGGGACGGGCCATGACGGCCGATCCGGGACTCACCGCCGCGCGGGCGAAGGCCCTATGGGTCACCGGTTACGCAGCCATGACCCAAGGCGACCATGCCGCGGCCAGGACCTGCTTCGACGAGTGCATGGAGCTGGCCGAGACGCTCGGAGACGAACGTGCGCGCGCGTTGACCTTCCAGTTCCGGGGATCGTCCGAGCAGTTCACCGGCAATCTCGAGCGCGCGGAGCCGTTGCTGGTGGAGGCGGTCGAGTTCCACCGCGGTGCCGGGATCGTCGACGCGCTTACCGTGCTGGGCGTGGCGCAGCTCGCCTTCGTGTCCTGCCTGCTCGGGACCACCGATCGCGCCATCGAGCTCTGCGAGGAATGCCGGGTCACCAGCGAGGCGCACGGGGAGAGGTGGGCGCTCTCGTGGGGGTTGTGGGTGTCCGGCCTCGCCAGGTGGACCCGCGGCGAGTACGCGATGGCGGCGGAAGCGTTGCAGGGGTCGCTGGACGTGAAGAGCGCGTTGAACGATCGGCTGGGCATCTCGGCGGCTTTCGAGCTGCTGGCATGGGTCGCCGTCGAGGAAGGAGACGCGGGGCGGGCGGCGCAGCTGTTCGGCGTCAGCCGGACGGCGTGGGCCACGGTCGGCGATCCGCTGTTCGGCTCGCAGGCGTTGGTGGACACCCACGACCGCTACGAGGCACGGGTACGCGGCGAGCTCGGTGACAGCGCGTTCGAGGAGGGTGCGCGGCGCGGTGAGCAGCTGAAGATCACCGATGCCATGGCGCTGGCCAGGATCGATCACCGGGAGAAGGTGGGCTCCGGCATCCCGAACCTGACTCGTCGCGAGCGCGAGGTCGCGCGGTTGCTCGCGAAAGGCCTCACGAACCGGGAGATCGCCGACCGGCTGGTGATCTCCCAGCGCACGGTCGAGGGTCACGTCGAGAACGTGCTCGGCAAGATGGGCGTCAAGTCCCGCACCCAGGTGGCCATCTGGTTCACCAGCCGGGACCTCGGTTAGGCAGTCGCCGCTCCGCGTCCGGCCCGAGCGTGGCTGCCAGGAACCCAGGCGGAGCCTTGACTGTCGATGTCGACGTTATTTGGAACATGATGTTAATGGGTGTAGTGCTTCCTGTTGTCGTGGAACGTTGAGCGCATCAAGTTCGTCCTAAGTGGACTTAGGAAGCTTTCGGCGTACGCTTTGACTTGCACAAACGATGATATGAAACGGGGATGAGTCCGACTGGGGGTGTCGGCGGCCGGTGACTTGTTGCGGTCCAACGCCTGGCAAGGCAGTTTTGCGGGGTTATTTGATACATGGATTGATTGTGAGTGCATCGCGACGTAGTATGTTTTCTGTTGGTGCCCACCGGCTCGGACCCGGTTCGAGCCGGTGGGCATGGGTGTTGGCGCGGATGCGCGGGGAGCCTGCCGGCGCCGGGCCGATCGTTCGGCGCCGGCAAGGTGCGCCGCAGAGCACCGCGCCCGGGTCGTTCCGGCTCACAAGGAGGTTGGCGTGCGCACTTCGGTCGAGCAGCTGAACCGGGTGGTGATCCGGTTCGCGGGCGATTCCGGCGACGGGATGCAGCTCACCGGCGATCGGTTCACCTCGGAGACGGCGTTGTTCGGCAACGACTTCGCCACGCTGCCCAACTTCCCGGCGGAGATCCGGGCTCCGCACGGCACGTTGCCCGGTGTGTCGTCGTTCCAGCTGCACTTCGCCGACAGCGACATCGCCACGCCCGGCGACCGGCCGGACGTCCTGGTGGCGATGAACCCGGCCGCGCTGAAGGCCAACATCGCCGATCTTCCGGCGGGCGGGACGCTGATCGTCAACTCCGACGAGTTCACCAAGCGGAACCTGACCAAGGTCGGATACGACGCCGACCCGCTGGGCGACGAGTCGCTGGAGTCCTTCGCGGTGCACCAAGTGGCGATGGGCACCTTGACCCGCGGTGCGCTCGCGGAATCCGGCCTGTCGAAGAAGGAGGCCGAGCGTTCCAAGAACATGTTCGCGCTCGGCCTGCTGTCCTGGATGTACAACCGGCCCGGCGAGGGAACCGAGCGGTTCCTCCGGGAGAAGTTCGCCAAGAAGCCGGACATCGCCGAGGCCAACGTGCAGGCGTTCCGGGCGGGGTGGAACTACGGCGAGACGACCGAGGCGTTCGCTGTCAGCTACGAAGTCGCACCCGCCAAGCTCGCCCCCGGCGCCTACCGGCAGATCACCGGCAACACCGCGCTCGCGTACGGGATCGTGGCCGCCTCGCGGTGCTCCGAGCTGCCGGTCCTGCTGGGCACCTATCCCATCACTCCTGCTTCGGACATCCTGCACGAACTGGCCAAGCACAAGAACTTCGGCATCACGACCTTCCAAGCGGAAGACGAGATCGCCGGGGTCGGGGCCGCGGTCGGGCACGCCTTCGGCGGCGGTCTCGGCATGACCTCGACGTCCGGGCCGGGGCTGGCGCTGAAGTCGGAGATGATCGGCCTCGCGGTGATGACCGAGCTTCCGCTGGTGGTGCTGGGAATCCAGCGAGGCGGCCCGTCCACCGGCCTGCCCACCAAGACCGAGCAGGCCGACCTGCTGCAGGCCATGTACGGCCGGAACGGGGAGTCGCCGGTCGTCGTGCTGGCGCCGGACTCGCCGGCGGACTGCTTCGCCGCGGTGCTGGAGGCCTCGCGCATCGCGCTGAAGTACCGGACCCCGGTGGTGCTGCTGTCGGACGGCTACATCGCCAACGGCTCCGAGCCGTGGCTGATCCCGGACGTGGCCGAGCTGCCCGATCTGCGAACTCCGTTCGCGGTCACGAGCAATGCCACGGACGGATCAGGGGAGTTCTGGCCGTACCTGCGAGATCCGGACACGCTGGCCCGGCCATGGGCGGTGCCCGGCACGCCCGGCCTGCAGCACCGGATCGGCGGGCTGGAGAAGGAGGACGTGACGGGCGGGATCTCCTACGACCCGGACAACCACGACAAGATGGTCCGGCTCCGCCAAGCCAAAGTGGACGGGATCGACGTGCCGGACGTCGAGGTCGACGATCCCGGCGTCCGTGCCACCGCGCTGGTCCTGGGCTGGGGGTCGACGCGCGGTCCGATCAGTGCTGCCGTGCGGCGAATCCGCGGCCTCGGCCACGACGTGGCGCACGCCCACCTGCGCCATCTGAATCCGTTTCCGGCCAATCTGGGTTTGCTGCTGCACCGCTACGAGCGCGTGCTGATCCCGGAGATGAACCTCGGTCAACTGGCCACCCTGATCCGAGCCAGGTACCTCATCGATTGCGACGGCTACACCAAGGTCGCCGGACTGCCGTTCCAGGCCGAGGAGCTCGAGGGTGTCCTCCGCGAATTCCTAGAGGGAGTGCGAGCATGACCACGGACCTAGGCCTGCCGCTCGTCGGCGGGCAGCACGACGTTCCCGGCAGCGCCGAACCGCAGAAGGCCAAGGACTACAAGTCCGACCAGGAGGTCCGCTGGTGCCCGGGCTGCGGCGATTACGTTGTGCTCAACGCGGTGCAGTCGTTCCTGCCGACGCTGGGGCTCAAGCGCGAGAACATCGTGTTCATCTCGGGAATCGGGTGCTCGTCGCGATTCCCGTACTACATGAACACCTACGGGATGCATTCGATCCACGGCCGCGCGCCGACGATCGCCACCGGGCTGGCGCTGTCCCGTCCGGACCTGTCGATCTGGGTGGTCACCGGGGACGGGGACGCGCTCTCCATCGGCGGCAATCACCTGATCCATGCGCTGCGGCGCAACGTGAACATGACGATCCTGCTGTTCAACAATCGGATCTACGGTCTGACGAAGGGTCAGTACTCGCCGACCTCGGAGCCGGGAAAGGTCACGAAGTCGACGCCCGTGGGGTCGGTGGACCACCCGTTCAACCCGATTTCGCTGGCGCTGGGCGCTGAAGCCACCTTCGTGGCGCGGACGATCGACTCCGACCGCACGATGCTCACCGACGTGCTTCAGGCCGCGGCCGATCACCGCGGGGCCTCGCTGGTCGAGATCTACCAGAACTGCCCGGTCTTCAACGACGGCGCGTTCGACGTGCTCACCGACAAGGTGGAGTCGGAACGCCGCATCATCCCGCTCCGCGACGGCGAACCGGTGCGGTTCGGCCCCAAAGCCGCCGACGGAGCGGGGGAGTTCGGCGTGGTGCGCGATTCCGCCACCGGGGCACTCGCCGTCCGCGGCGTCGCCGATACCGGCGCGGACGCCGTCCTGCGGCACGACCCGGCAGCGGACGACCCGACGCAGGCGTTCGGGCTGTCCCGCCTGACCGATCACGACCTGGGCTACGCCGTCACCGGAATCTTCCGGCGGGTGCGGCGCCCCTCGTACGACGACCTCGTCCGCGAGCAGGTGCAGGCGGCAGGGGGCTGCGAACGCGCCGATCTCCAGTCCCTGTTGAACGGAACCGACACCTGGACGGTCTCCCCGTGACGGCGGGGTGAAGTCCCCAGCCGCAGATCAGAGCTCGAACCCATCCCGGAGCGGCCACGCAGTCCGAGGGCGTTCCCGGCGATTGATCGACCGCGCCCGCGGAGCGGCCGCGGCGGTCCCCTTTCCTCGCATCGCACCCGGAAATCGGAGGTCTGTGATCATGGTTCGCAACCGTGGGCCGCGGCGACGTGGCATATCCGCGCACGGATTCGGCGCGCAGCGCCGGATGCGGTGCTACCAGGCGGCCGCGCTGGCCGGAATGCTGGCGCTCGGGGCGGCCGATCAAACACCCTGGGCGAGCGAGGCGGACGTCGAAGCGAGCGGTTCGAACGCCGCGCACGGCACGCCGCCGCCCCGGAACACGGCGGTGCCCGAGCCACTTTTGGCTGCACAGCCCGCCGCCGTGCCCGAGCGACCGGGCGAGGGCCCCCGCGCGCTCGAAGCCCGCGCGGCCCCGGCCACCCCGAAATACGGCATTCCCGCGACGGTGCTCGACTCCTACCTGCGCGCGGTCGACGCCCAGCAGCGGGACGACCCGGGCTGCGGAATCGCCTGGTCGCTGCTGGCCGGCATCGGCAAGGTCGAGTCCGGGCATGCCCGCGGCGGCGACGTGACCCCCGAGGGCGACCTGATTCACCCGATCTACGGCCCGGCGCTGGACGGGACGAACGGGACGGCTTCGATCCAGCACGGTGGGCAATCAGCGCGCGCCGCCGGCTCGATGCAGTTCATCCCGTCCTCGTGGGCGCGGTGGGCCGCGGACGGCAATCACGACGGATCGAAGGACCCGCAGAACGTCCACGACGCCTCGCTGGCGGCTGCCCGCTACCTGTGCGGGGGAGGTCGTGACCTGACGACCTCGGAGGACCTGCGCGCCGCGATCTTCAGCTACAACCACTCGCAGGATTACGTCAACCTGGTGCTCAGCTGGATGCGGGCCTACGAGAGCGGAGGCGGCGGCGTTCCCGATGAGCACACCTCGTCCGAGCTGCTGACCCTCGCCGCGTTCGAATCGCCCAGCGACCCCGGCAGCGAGCCCTCGGCACCGGCGGCCCCGCCCGCTGAGCCGCCTCCTGCGGCGGAGCAGCCGCAGAACCCGGCCCCGCCGCCGGAATCCCAGCCGGAAGACCCCGAACCGCCGCAGAATGACGGCCCTGCCCCAGCGCCGTCGCCCGCACCCGGGAAGGGGGTCCTGCAGCCGGTGAAACAGCTCCTCCCGCCGCCGGTGAACGACGCTGTCGCGCCGGTCCTCCAGCCGGTGGAGCACGTCGTCGGGCAGTTGCCCGTGCAGGACCTTCTCGGCGGAGACCGCTGAGCGAACTACGCCGGTGGGCACGGTTCCGCACGGCGCCAGCCACGAGTGAGTCATCCGAGGTGGTACGCGGTCGTCCTCAAGCGGCCGGGAATCGAAAGGACGCAATCGTGACCTACGTGATCGCCGAGCCGTGCGTGGACGTGCTCGACAAGACGTGCATCGACGAATGCCCGGTGGATTGCATCTACGAGGGCGGGCGGATGCTCTACATCCACCCCGATGAGTGCGTCGACTGCGGTGCCTGCGAGCCGGTGTGCCCGGTGGAGGCCATCTACTACGAGGACGACGTCCCGGAGGAGTGGGGCGCCTACACCAAGGCCAACGCGGACTTCTTCGTCGAGGCGGAGGTTTCCGGCGGCGGTTCGAAGGTGGGCAAGACGGACCTCGATGTCAAGCCGATCGTCGAGCTGCCCGCTCGGGCGGCCGACCACTGAACCGCTGCGATGACGAACCCCTGCGGCTCCGCGCGGTGCCCCGATCCAGCGCGGAGCAGCTGGGATTTCCGGCGCCACCAACGGAAATCCCGGGCGGTGCCGGGGCGGGCGAGCGCTGTCCGCCCCGGCGGTGCCTCAGCTGTGCGATCCCGGGGCGAGGCGGTCGAGCACGGCGGCCGCCTCGTCGGCCATGGCGGGGACGAACTCGGCGACCTTGATCATGTCCTGGATCGCGCCGGCGACCTGTCCGGCGAGGACGAGCCCGTCCTCCACGTCCCCCTCGGTCTGCGCGCGCTGCATGGATTCGATCTTCCACCGCAGGAGCTCAGCCGCATCGGTGGTCTCCCCGTGATCCTCGGCGAGGCGCAGGGACGCCCGATTGCGCAGCCCGCGGCACGGCCCGTACACGCCGGTGAAGGCGATGTCGTCGCCCTCCCGGGCCGTCAGGAGCGCCTGCGCGTAGGACGGGTGCCAGTCGGAGTTCTCCTCCGAGGCGATGAACCTGGTGCCCATCGCGACGGCGTCGGCTCCCATGCACAGCGCTGCCGCCAGGGTCCGCCCGTCCTTGGCTCCGCCGGAGAGCACCACGGGTACGTCGACGGCCGCGGTCACGCTGGGCACGAGCACGTACGTGTGCACTCCCTTGCTCGGGGCGTGCCCGCCCATCTCGAAACCGGCGGCGATGATCGCGTCGACTCCGGCCTGCTCGGCTTTGACGGCTTGGGCGGTGGAACCGACCTTGTGCTGGTGCAGCATGCCCGCGTCCTTGATCGGCGCAACGTACGCGCCGGGGAATCCGGCGGAGGTAGTCAGCACGGTCAGCCGCTCGGCGATCCGGTCGTCCTCTTCGCGAGCCTGGAGCGCGGTCTTGATGTAGGTGTCGGTGAATTCCAGGACCTGCCCGTCGCCGTCCACGCCGACCGGCACGTTGACCGCGAAGGGGTTGTCGGTCAGCGCGGCGCACTCCTCGATGTGCGCGCGGAACTCCCGGGCCCCTTCGGCGAGGTCGCGCGGGAAGCCGGGCATGCTCACGGTCCCGAGACCGCCTGCGTTGCTCACCGCCGCGGCGAGCTTGGGGGTGCGGAACGGCCCCAATCCCTCTTGCACGATCGGATGTTCGATGCCGGCCAGCCTGGTGTACCGGTTGCGGATCGGACCCATGGTCATCGGCTCCTCGAAGGTCGGTGGAAAGGCTCCGCGCCGGCCCGCGCGATGGGACTGTTCGCGCGCCGTGGCGCCCGCACGCCGGTGCGAGATGCGGACGGACGCGTGGCCGGACGAGCTTGGGATGCCAGAGAATTTACAGATGAGGGCCTGAAGTGTCCATGTCTGTATGACGTCGAGGGTTTCGTCGAGGGTCACGCGAGCCTCGGGAACTTATACATTTTTGGGCGCCGAGTATTGCAAAGTGTCCATAATGAGGGCTACACATGGTGGAGCAAGCACGAACGGGAGATCGGTTCCCGCAGCTCGCCTCCGCCTCCCGCGAGGCGGAGGCCCGAGAAGGCAGGTGAACACGTGTCGGAGACACTCGCGGCCGCGCTGGCCCCGCTCGCCGAGGTTGCCGAGGACCCGGACGCCTACGTCGTGCGATGGAAGGAGCGCACCGGCGGCAAGGTGGTCGGGGCCTTCCCGATGAGCTTCCCGGGCGAGATCGCGCACGCCGCAGGGGCGCTACCGGTGGTGATCCAGGAGAACCGTGAACCCGACACGCACGGGCGCAACCTGCTCGCCGAGTTCTACTGCGGTTACACCCGCAACATCGCGGACTCCGCGGCCAAGGGGAACCTCGACATCTACGACGGGTTCTTCCTGGCCGACCACTGCATCCAGCTGCTCGGCGCGGTGGACGTGGTGCGGTTCGAGTCGCCGGAGAAGCCGATGTACTTCGGTCACCTGCCGACCTCGCTCGGCGATTCGTGGACCCCGGAGGACGCCCGGAAGATGATGCGGTCCTTCGTGGATGAGATGGGCGAGTTCGCCGGGGCTCCGGTGACGCCGGAGGCGTTGGCCCACAGCATCGCGGTGTTCAACGAGAATCGCGGGCTGCTGCGGGAGATCTTCGAGGCTCGCAGGTCGGGAAACGCCCAGTTCACCGCCGAGCAGATGCAGGTGCTGGTCAAGTCCAGCATGGTCATGGACAAGGCCGAGCACACTCGACTGCTCCGGCGGGTCATCGCGGAAGCCGCGGAAGTGCCGCGCGATGACCGGGTCCGGCTGTACTTGTCGGGCCATTTCAGCCACGCCCCGAAACCGGAACTCCTTCGGGCGATCGAGGATTGCGGTGCGCTTGTCGTGGACGACGACCTGTTCACCGGCATGCGGTACATCTCGACCGATGTGCCCGAGGACGTTGATGCCGTCGACGCACTCAGGGACTGGTACCTGCAGCGTGACGTCAACCTCCCCTGCGCGACGCTGGTCCAGCACGAGGCGGACTGGGAGGACTACCTCCTGAACTCGATCGACCGGAGCGGGGCGCAGGGGGTGATCGTCCTGCTGGTCAAGTTCTGCGAGCCGCACATGCTCTATTACCCCGAGCTGCGCAAGGCTCTGGACGAACGGGGCGTCCCGCACCTGCTCATCGAGACCGAGCACGAGGGTGCTCCGGAGGAGAACGTCCGGACCCGCGTGGAAGCGCTCGTGGAACGCATTCGCCGCAACCAGCTCGTCCGCTCCTGATATCTGAATTTGCTGTCGCTCTCGAAGTGCAGCCGCTCCCAATCGCAGGAAGTGATCACATGAGCACTCCAGTCATGGACAAGACCAGGCGTCTGGAAGTCAACAAAGCCGGTAGCAAGATGATCTCCGACTACTGGGACGGTGTCTTCAACGCACGTGAGCGCGGCGACCAGGTGGTCTGGTACAACGGCCAGGCGCTGAACCCGATCTTCCAGGCGGCGGGCCTCGTGTGGTGCCACGGGGAGGCCTTCTCGGCGCGGCTGGCGGCGCAGCACCTGGAGGTGCCTGCCCAGCAGGCGGGCGAGGAGTACGGCTACCTCGGTGAGCTCTGCTCGTACTCCCGCACCCACCTGGGATGCGCGGTGCTCACCCAGAAGAGCCGCCAGGGCGAGGCGACCGGGATCGTGGGCATGCCCGAGCAGGAGCAGCTCGCCAGCAAGCTGCCCGCTCCCGACTTCTTCGTCAACGCCTACTCCGGGTGCAGCACCGGTCAGCAGTGGGACGACATCTCGTTCCGGGTGTTCGGCAAAGAGCTGCCGATGTTCAACGTCTCCTTGCCGTTCCTGTGGGGCAACAAGCCGGATTCCGGTTACCTCGTCGGTGAAGAGTGGGAGCAGACCTCGCTGCACGTGGAGGACCAGCTCTACAAGCTGATCGACTTCATCGAGCACCAGACCGGGCGTCCCTTCGACTGGGACGCGCTGCGGCAGAACATGGCCTACATCAAGCGCGCTTCTGAACTCCGCCGCGAGGCGATGGCGCTGTGCGCGCTCACCCCCGCCCCGGCGACGTTCTGGGACTGGATCTCTAGCATCGCGCACATCAACTTCCTGCCGGCCAGCCAGGAGCTCGTGGACTTCTTCGCGGCGGTCAAGGCGGAGGTCGAGCGGCGCGTCGCCGAGGGGATCAGCGGTGTGCAGAACGAGCGCTACCGGCTCTACTTCGACGGCATCATGAACTGGAACAAGCTGGGCTGGCTCGCCAAGAAGTTCGCCGCCCACGACGTCGCCGTCATCGCCGGGCGCTACACCCACCACGCGTTCTGGCAGGAACCGCACATGATCGACCCGGAGAACCCGATTCCGGGCATGGCCAAGCACTACCTGCTGTGCCCGACCAACCACGGTACGAAGACGATCCAGAACCTGGTGCTAGGCGACTGCGAGAAGTACGGGGTGGACGGGATCGTGTTCCACTCCACCCGCACGTGCCGCGCCTTCACCAACCCGCAGCAGCTGGTCGCCAAGGCGGCCCAGCGCGACCTCGGCATCCCGTCCATCTTCTTCGAAGGTGACGTCGCGGATGCGTCGTTCTACAAGGACGAGATTCTGGAGAGCCGGCTGGTGGCGATGCTGGAGGGCATCGATTCGCGGCGCAGTCGCGACGTCACGGGCTGAGGAGTGCTCTCAGAACGGTCTGCGTAGTGGGTCGCTCAGCGGCTCCGCCGCTGACAAGACGACGAGCAAAACCATTCTGCAAGGACTCGTGATCGGTTGATCCGCGGATTTCTCGGAGGCGACGATGCCTGAGCACTTCATGGGTGTTGACCTGGGTTCGACGACGGCCAAGACGGTGATCGTCGACGACCTCGGTGGGATCGTCGCCTCCGAGGTCGTGCAGATGGGGGCGGTGAGCCGTGCGGGCCTGAGCCGTTCGGTCGACGCGGCGCGGCAGTCGGCCGGGCTCGCGGAATCCGATATCGCGCAGACCATCTCGACCGGTTACGGACGCCGCCTGGTCCCGGGGTCCGGTCGCACCTTCACCGAGATCACCTGCCACGCCCGCGGCGTCGCCGCGATGTGTCCGGGAGTGCGGCTCGTGGTCGACATCGGCGGGCAGGACAGCAAGGCGATCCAGGTCGACGACGACGGAATCGCGGACAACTTCGCGATGAACGACCGCTGCGCGAGCGGGACCGGACGCTTCTTCGACGTCCTGGCCCGCGCGATCGAGTGCGACATCACCGAACTCCCCGAGTTGGCGCTGAACGGCGACAAGGACCTCGAGGTGAGCAGCATGTGCGCGACCTTCGCGGAGACGGAGCTCATCTCGCTGCTGGCGGCGGGGGAGCGGCGGGAGGACATCGCCGCGTCGGTGCACCGGGCGGTGTCGGGGCGCATGGCGGGCCTCGTGGCCCAGGTGGGTAAGCGGAGCCCGGTCGTGATGACCGGCGGGGTCGCCAAGAACGCCGCGGTGGTGCGGTTTTTGGAGGAGGCGCTGCGCGAGCCGATCACGGTGCCGAGGTGGCCGCAGATCACGGGTGCCTACGGCGCGGCGCTGCTGGCCCGGGACCGCGCCGATTCCCGGACGCGGAGTCCTGACTCCGAGGCGGACGAGCGCGCAACGCTGGTCACTTCCGGGGCGGCGACCCCGTCCTGCTCGACCTGCGGAGTGCCGGAGACGGTCGCCCCCACGCCCGATCACCCCATTCTCCCGATCCGGCCGGTCTGAACACCTGCACTCCCCGCTCCGGAAGCGCGAACTCCGCGGCGCGATGATCCCGGGCCGCACCAAGCCGAAATGGAAGGAATCACGACATGACCGATCGGGCGCACGAGGCGCTGCGAGCCGCTGACGGGTTCGACTTCTCCGAGACGGCGGTGGTTATCGCGGGCGGGACCTCCGGCGTGGGCTTGGCGACAGCGGTGTCCTTCGCGCAGGCGGGCTGCCGCCGGCTGGTGGTCCTGGGGCGAAACGAGGAGCGCGGCAAGCGGGCGGTCGGCCACGTGCAGGAGAACGTTCCGGGCGCCGAGCTCGAATTCGTGCCGACCGACGCCAACGATCCCGCAGCTGCGGAGGAGGCCGCCCGGGAGGCGCACCGGCGGCTGGGGGCGCTGGACGTGCTGGTCAACTCCACGGTGGCGCCGTACCAGCCGACGCTGCTGCGGAACACGCCCACGGAACAGGTCGCGAAGGTCCTGACCGAGCAAGCGCTGGGGCCGCTGCTGATGAGCCGCGCCGTGCTTCCGTTCATGGCGGAGCAGGGGAACGGTTCCATCATCAACATCGCCTCGGACGCGACCAAGGTGCCGACGCCGGGGGAAACCTGCATCGGCGCCGCGATGGGGGCGATCTCGACGTTCTCCCGGACCCTCGCGCTGGAGGCCAAGCGGGACGGAGTGCGGGTCAACGTCATCACCCCGTCGCTGATCGTCGGCACCGGCTCCTACGACCGGGCGATGGACCAGGAGTTCAGCAAGAAGATCTTCGAACGCATCACCTCGCAGGCGCACCTCGGCGCCACCGAACCGGAAGACCTGGCCAACCTCGTGCTCTTCCTCGCCTCGCCGCTGTCCCGGCTGATCACCGGCCAGGTCATCAGCGTCAACGGCGGCATCTCCGTGGCCTGACAGCCCGGTAGCCCGACAAGGAGGTCGGACTATGACAGCCCGAACACGCACCGACGACCCACCGCGCTATTCCGTCGAGCGGAACCTCGCTCGGCGCTTCGACGAGAAGTTGCGGCGCAGAGCAGCCGGAGAACACCGCGGGCATCGGCCCATCGAGGAGATGCGGGATCGGCTGGAGCGCTTCATCACCGCCCGGACGGAGAGTCCGTTCGCGGTCCAGGACTTCGCCCGGCTCTCCGGCGGAGGTGCCAACGAGTCGTACCGGTTCCGGCTCCTGCGCGGTGATCGCAGCGACGAGCTGGTGCTGCGGGTGAAGGCGCCGTCGGGAATCTGCGTCACCGAGGTGGAGCGCGAGTTCCAGCTGCTGCAGGCGACGCACGGTGCGATCCCGGTGCCCGCGCCGCATTGGATGACCACTGACCCGGAGGATTTCGGCGAACCGGCGTTGATCTGCGGCAGGGCGCGCGGCATCCCGTCCCCGACGGAGGACGTCCCGCACGCGACCGGACTCGGAACCGCGTACGGTCCGCGATTGCGACGGCTGCTCGCCCCGCAGTTCGTCCAGCACCTGGCCAGGCTGCACGCACACGATTGGTCCGGGTACGACCTGAGCGGCTTCGACCTGCCGCGGCCGGACACCACGGACGCGGTGGACTGGCGACTGGCGATGTGGAACCGGTCCTGGGACGAGGACGCGCTCGAACCCCACCCGACGGTCCTGCTGGCCCGGCAGTGGCTGGCCGAGAACCGGCCGGTCGTCGACCACGTCTCCTTGCTGCACGGGGACTACCGGAACGGGAACTTCCTGTTCGACGAGGAATCCGGGGACATCACGGCGATCCTGGATTGGGAGCTGGGGCATCTCGGGGACCGGCATTCGGACCTCGCCTACGCGATGCTGCCCGGCTGGGGCCACCCGGACGACTCCGGCCGCTACCTCAACTCCGGCCTGGTGCACACCGACACGTTCATCGCCGAGTACGAGCGGATCTCCGGCCTCGCAGTGGATCGGGATCGGCTGGAGTACTACCTGGTTCTCAACCTGTACTGGGCGGTGGTCTCGCTGATCGGCACCGGGCCGCGCAACGCCGACGCGCGGATGACCGAGCTCGACGTCATGTACAACTTCATCGCCGGTCTCGGCGGCTACTTCGTCGGCGAGCTCAACCGGATACTGGCGAAGGACTGAGCATGGTTCCCACCGTCACCCAGCAACTGCGCTCGATGCGCCGCCGATTCTGCGACACCATCCTGCCCGCGCTGCCCGCCGACGCTGATTTCGCGCGGGAACAGGCGAATCTGATGCTCGCGACCTTCGACTGGTTGCTCGACACGCACGAACACGAATACCGGTACCAGGTCGTGGAGAACCACGAGTATCGCGCCCTGCTCGCCGCGCTGAGCGCGCTGACCGGTGGTGATCGGTCGCAGGTCGATACCTGCTTGGCCGAGCCTGGACCGGCGCGCGACGAGGCGAGCGTGCCGCTGGCCGATCTCGCCGGACAGAACCGTCGGCTCAAGGAGCACGCCATGAGCCTGGCCTCGGCGTTGCTCGACGGCCCCGGTCCCAGCGCCGCGCGGACACTGCTCGCGAACGCGGCCCGCGCGCAAGGGGATCGCGAACTCGCCTACTACCGATCGACCGGCTTCCCGCAGAACGCAGCACCACTCGGGTCGAACCTCGACTCCGCCCGCCACGACTGACCTCCGACATCGATGTCGGGAAGGGAACGAGCAGCGTGAACGATCAGGTCAAGAACTTCGAACTGCAGGTAGACCAAAACCGCCTCGACGACCTCCGCGCTCGCCTGGAGCGCGTTCGGTGGCCCGGTGAACAGCCCGTCGAGGACTGGTCGCAGGGCATCCCGCTGTCCTACATCCAGGGCCTGGCCGCCTACTGGGCGGACGGATACGACTGGCGCCAGTGCGAGAACAAGCTGAACGCCGCGCAGCAGTTCCGCACCGAGATCGACGGTGTGGACATCCACTTCCTGCACGCGCGGTCTCCGCACGAGGGAGCGCTCCCGCTGATCCTCACGCACGGCTGGCCCGGCTCGGTCCGGGAGTTCCTGGACCTGGTCGAACCGCTCACCAACCCTTCGGACCCGGCCGACGCCTTCCACGTCGTGATCCCGTCGCTGCCCGGCTTCGGCTTCAGCGGCCGGCCGAGCTCCACCGGGTGGGGAGTGAAGCACATCGCGGATGCGTGGGCGCAGCTGATGACCAGGCTCGGCTACCCGCGTTTCGGTGCGCACGGCGGGGATTGGGGCTCGGTGGTGTCCTCGCGCCTCGCGGCGGTGGCCCCGGACCGGGTCGTCGGCGTGCACTTGCCGATCCCGTACGTCGACCTCGCTGCCGAGCCGGACCCGCCGGAGTCGATGAACGACTTCGAGAAGCAGGGCGCGGCGATCAGCGCCGACTACGGGACCAGCGGCACCGGCTACTTCGTCGAGCAGATGACCAAACCGCAGACCCTCGGTTACGGCCTCGCCGACTCCCCGGTCGGCCAGCTCGCCTGGATCGTGGAGAAGTTCCACGGCTGGACCGACTGCGCCGGGCACCCGGAGAACGCGGTCGACCGGGATGCTCTGCTGGACAACGTGATGCTGTACTGGCTGTCGAACACCGGGGCGTCGGCGGCCCGGATCTACTGGGAGAGTCTCGCTGACCTGCCGCGGGATCAGATCACCGTGCCGACCGGTTGCTCGATCTTCCCGAAGGAGATGATCCGGGTACCACGGGCGCGCGCGGAGACCCGGTTGGTCAACATCCGGTACTGGAACGAGCTGCCGGCCGGCGGGCACTTCGCCTCGCTGGAGCAGCCGGAGATCTTCGTCGGAGAGCTGCGGAAGTTCTTCCGGCTCGTTCGCTGAGGAGCGGTTGCAGCGTGACACGCGTGGCCGCTCGGGTACCGGAATCTCGGCGGTTTCCTCGCGGCGGGGTCGACTTCTGAAGTAGCTCCCTGCTCGGGGAAATCGCTGTCCTCGTGAGGAAGCCGCCGAGGCCACGCCGGGGTCGGCCTGCCAAGCCGGCCGTTGTTCCGGATCCGGCGCTCACAAGATCAAAATCATTCTGCAAGGCACTCCCGAGTCGCCCGTCCAGGCAGCCGCTCACAGGGGGCGTCAGCGCTCGATACGGGGCCGGGCTTCCATGTGGTTCCTTTTTGGTCTGTCCTTTATTATGGTATGCAAAAAAGTCCAGTAGGCGCTCGCGGGCAACGGCCCGTCCATCGCACGTGCACGACATCAAGACGGGAGAACTCCATGAGCAATCGAGTCGCCTTCGTGACCGGTGGCGCGCAGGGGATCGGTGAAGGGATCTCCAAAACACTGGGCGCGCAGGGATTCTGGGTCGCCGTGGCCGATCTCAACGTGGTGCGCGCGAAGGAGACGGCGGAGGCCATCACCAGCGGCGGGGGCAAGGCGATCCCGGTCGAGGTCGACGTGACCGACTCGGGTTCGGTCGCGGCGGCGGTCAAGGCCGCGACCGACGAGTTCGGTCCGGTCGAGATCGTGGTGAACAACGCCGGCTTCGACGACTTCATGAAGTTCGTCGACACCACCGAGGACTTCTGGGACCGGATTCTGGACGTGAACTTCAAGGGCGCACTGCGGGTCATCAAGGAGGCTGTGCCCGGCATGATCGACCGCGGCTGGGGCCGGGTGGTCAACATCGGTTCGGACGCCGGTCGGGTCGGATCGTCGCTGGAGTCGGTGTACTCCGGGGCGAAGGGCGGGATCATCGCCTTCACCAAGACCCTCGCTCGGGAGGTGGCGTCCAAGGGGGTCACGGCCAACACCGTGTGCCCGGGGCCGACCGACACCCCGGCCCTGCGGAAGTTCGCGGACAGCTCAGGGCAGGACGCCGAGAAGGTCATCGGCGGCATGACCAAGGCAGTGCCGATGCGCAGGTTGGCGGCGCCGGACGACATCGCTGCGGCGGTGTCCTTCTTCGCCTCCGACGCCGCCGGGTACGTGACCGGGCAGACGCTGTCGGTCAGCGGCGGCCTGACGATGGCGTGATGACGGACGGGCCGGGCGGAACGGGGCGGGAGGACGAGGGATTGGGCGCGCAGGACGACGTGTTGTGGTCGGCGGTGCACGAATACGACGACATCGGATACGAACGCAGCGAGGACGGCATAGCGAAGATCACGATTCGCCGTCCGGAGGTCCACAACGCGTTCCGCCCGCAGACCCTCGTGGAGATCTCCGCGGCGTTGCTGCACGCCAGGGAGGATCCTGAGATCGGCGTGATCATCCTGACCGGCCAGGGAACCGAGGCCTTCTGCTCCGGCGGCGATCAGCGGGTCCGCGGCGACACCGGATACCTCTCGGAACCGGGTGTGGAACAGGCCGTCGGCAGGTTCCACGTGACGGACCTGCAAGTGCAGATCCGCCGGCTGCCGAAACCGGTCGTCGCGATGGTGGCCGGTTATGCGATCGGCGGGGGCAACGTGCTGCACCTGATCTGCGACCTGACCATCGCCGCCGACAACGCGCGCTTCGGCCAGACGGGGCCGAAGGTCGGATCGTTCGACGGCGGTTTCGGCGCGGGCCTGCTGGCCCAGCTGGTCGGTTTCAAGCAGGCCAAGGAGATCTGGTTCCTCTGCCGCCAGTACGACGCCGCGACCGCCCGCGAGATGGGCCTGATCAACACGGTGGTCCCGCTGGCCGACCTGGAACGCGAGACCGTCGGCTGGTGTCGCGAGATGTTGCAGCTCTCGCCGTTCGCGCTGCGGCTCATGAAGTCCAGCTTCCACGCGGCCGAAGACGGCCTGTCGGGCGTCCAGCAACTCGCCCACGACGCCAACCTGCTGTTCTACGCCACGGATGAGGCCAAGGAAGGGCGCGAGGCGTTCAAGGAGCGGCGTGCTCCGGAGTTCGGACGGTTCCCGCGGCGGGCTTGACCGAGGGATCGTGAAGTCCACAAGGGACTGAATTCGTCGAGCACGGGCGACGTCCGGTTAGGAAGAGGTTCGGGATGGCGGAAACCAGTGAATCGGCGGTGGTGTGGCGCAAGGTGGCGGATGCCGTCTTGCACATCACCTTGAACCGCGCCCCGGCGAATGCGCTCGGGCCGCCGATCATCGACGGCATCAACGCCGCGCTGGACGAGGCGGACGCGGACGAGGCGGTGAAGGTCATCGTCATCTCCTCGGCGGTGCAGGGGTTCTTCGCCGCCGGAGCGGACATCAAACACATGTCCTCAGTGGATTCCAAGTCGTTCACCGCATACGGGGACGCACTGCGGGCGGCGCTGGACCGGCTCGCCGCGCCAGAGCGGATCAGCGTCGCCGCAGTGGACGGCGTCGCACTGGGCGGAGGTCTTGAACTCGCGATGGCCTGCACGCTTCGAGTGGGCGGCGCCGACGCCCGCTTCGGGCTCCCGGAGGTCAAGCTCGGCCTGATCCCCGGGGCAGGTGGGACCCAGCGGCTGCCGCGCCTGGTCGGGCGTGGCCGAGCGCTCGACATCATGCTCACCGCGCGGCAGGTCCCGGCCGCCGAAGCGCACGCGATCGGATTGATCGACCGGCTCGCGGTGGCGGGTGCGGCAGAGCAGGACGCGCTGACGCTGGCAGAGCAGCTGTGCGGCCCGTCGCTCGCGGCGCAACAGGCGGTCGTGCGCACCGTGGACGCCTCCTTCGACCGGCCGTTGCCCGACGGGCTGGCCTACGAAGTGGCTCAGATCCAAGGTTTGTTCGAGCACGGCGAGGCACGGGAAGGCATCGCGGCTTTCCTGGACAAGCGTCCGCCGAAATTCGCCTGACCCCCGTAGACCGGCGCGTGCGGGCGCGCCGAACGGGCTCGCCGCGCTCGGCCCCGGGGCGCGTGCGCGGCGAGCTCCGCTCGCAGGATCGTGCGGAAATGTGGAACAGGAAGAGGAATCCGCCATGTACGGAGTGAACATTTTCAGCGCCGGGTACGGCCCGGAACGTTTCCGTCGTGCGGCGGACCTCGCTGTGCAGGCCGAGGATGCCGGGTTTGACGCGGTGTGGACCGGGGAGCTGTACAACCGGTCCGCGACGGTGCCGATGGCGACCCTGGCCGCGGCCACCGAGCGGGTCCGGATCGGGTCCAACATCGCCTACGGCGTCGGCCGGTCGCCGCTGGTGTGGGCCGCGGAAGCGCGCGACTTGGAGGAGCTCTCCGGCGGCCGGGTCGTATTGGGGCTGGGCAACGGAACGCCGAAGATGATGGAGCACTGGCACGGGGTGAGCGGGGAGAGCCCGGCGGTGCGGATGGAAGAGCTCGTCGAGGTGCTGCGCAAGCTGTGGCGGCTGCACGAAGGCCCGGTGGACCACGACGGCCGGTTCTACACGGTGCACGTGCGCCCGACCAGCGAGGTGCCGCCGCCGTATCGGGACCGGTTGCCGATCTGGACCGCCGGAGTCAATCCGCGGATGGTCCAGGCGGCGGGCCGGGTCGCCGACGGTCTGGTCGGGCATCCGATGTTCACCGGGAAGTACGTCGACGAGTTCGTCCGCCCGGCGTTGGAGAAGGGAGCCGCGCACGCGCAGCGGTCGACGGATGAGATCACGTTGATGGGCATCGTGATGTGCTCGGTCGATGCAGACGAGCAGGTGGCGCGGCGGCGCCTGGCTTACGCGATCGGGCAGTATGCGCCTTCCCGCGTGTACGACCGGTTCTTCGAGTTGCACGGTTGGTCCGCGCAGCAGCAGGAGATCAGGGAGGCCGCGCGCAGCGGCGACGACGAGGCGCTGGTGGCGGCCGTGCCGGACGAGGCGATCGACGCGATCGGGGTGGCCTGCACGCCGGACCGGATCTCCGAGAAAGTCGCACGGCACACCGCCGGGTTCGACCACGTCAACCTCGTCGTGCCGCCGTGGGGGCTGAGCCCGGAGTCCGCGGAGGAGTCGACCCGACTGATCATCGAGGGGATGCGCGGAGCGCTCGGCCACCGCGCCGCGTAGTTCAGCGACCCATTCCGCGGGAGAAGGAGCGAGACATGCAGGACGCGGTGCTGGTCGCCGGTGCCCGGACGCCGATCGGGCGGTTCCTCGGTGGGCTGAGTGCGTGCACGGCCACCGACCTCGGTGCCGTCGCGATCGGGGAGGCGCTGTCCCGGGCGGGCGTGGAACCATCCGAAGTGGACTCAGTCGTGCTGGGAAACGTGGTGCAGGCGGGAAACGGCGCCAATCCGGCGCGCATCGCGGCCGTCGCGGCGGGGCTACCGATGTCGGCTCCCGCGACGACCGTGAACAAGCTCTGCTTGTCGGGACTCGCGACCGTGGCACAGGCCGCTCAGCTGATCGCCGTGGGTCAGTGCGAGGTGGTGGTGGCCGGCGGCATGGAGTCGATGTCGAATGCGCCGCACCTGGCCAGACTTCGTGCGGGGCGGAAGTTCGGCGACGCGCAGCTCGCCGACGCATTGGAGAACGACGCGCTGACCTGCGCCTTCGACGGGATTCCGATGGGTGCCGCGACCGAGCGCTACCAGGAGGGCATCTCCCGCGCCGAGCAGGACGAATACGCCGCGGAGTCGCACGCCCGCGCCGCGCGCGCCGCTGCGATCGGGCACCTGGCAGCCGAGGCCGTCCCGGTCGCCACCCGCGGCGACGCGGTGGAGCACGACGAAGGAATCCGGCCCGGCACGACCGCCGAGAAGCTCGCGCGGCTGCGTCCGGCGTTCTCCGCCGACGGGACGATCACGGCAGGGTCGTCCTCGCAGCTGTCGGACGGCGCCTGCGCGGTCGTGGTGATGAGCAAGCGCCGCGCCGTGGAGCACGGGATCGAATGGCTGGCCGAACTCGGCACTTATGGCACGGTGGCCGGCCCGGATCCCTCACTGCTGTTGCAGCCCGCCGGCGCGATCCGGGACGCGGTGCGCCGGGACGGCGCGGTTTCGGTGGCCGATCTCGACCTGGTGGAGATCAACGAGGCGTTCGCCGGGGTTCCGATCGCCTCCACTCGGGAGTTGAGCCTCGATCCCGGGCGGGTCAACGTCAACGGCGGTGCCATCGCGCTGGGGCACCCGGTCGGGATGAGCGGCGCCCGGCTGATCCTCTCGCTCGCGCACGAATTGCGCAGGCGGGGTGGCGGCATCGGTGCTGCGGCGCTGTGCGGTGGTGGCGGCCAGGGCGACGCGCTGCTGCTGCGGATACCGGGCTGAGGCCCCTGCCTTTGAACTCGTCTTGCTTGGTGGGTCAGGGAGCGGAACCCCAGCGGTTTCCTCCCCGCGGGAGCGATTTCCGAAATGGCTCCACTCGGCGAAATCGCTGTTCTCGCGAGGGAACCGGCGAGAACGTGCTTCTGATCGCTCTGCTTTGGTGGTCGTTGCTCAGCGGTTCCGCCGGCGGCAGGACAACGTGGCCCGGCCGCCGCGTGCCGATTCGATCTTGGCATCCGGGGGGATTGTGATACCGCCTTCGCAGTCGTATGGTCCAAAGGTCAGACCTTAAGGGAGGCGATGTCCAATGATGGGCGAGCTGGTCCGGTACGAGACCGACGAACACGGCGTGGCCGTGGTGACGCTGGACGATCCGGACACGCGCAACGCGCTCAGCGATGAGCTCCTGGACGAGCTCCTGGACGCGTTGCACGCGGCGAAGGCCGACGACGACGTCCGCGTCGTTGTGCTCGCCTCCTCGCACGACCGCGTGTTCTCCGCCGGCGGCAACCTAAAAGCCTTCGCCGATGACCGCCCCGCGGTGACCAAGTACGCCGGTCTCGACCGGTTCCCGCGCCTGTTCGAACTGATCGGCGGCCTCGGCAAGCCTGTTCTTTGCGCGGCGGGCGGCGACGTGCTGGCCGGCGCTCTGGGGCTCGCGCTCGCGTGCGATCTGGTGCTGGCCAAAGAATCGGTGCGATTCGGCTGCCCGGAGATCAACGTCGGGGCCTTCCCGTTCATGATCTCAGCCCTGATCTACCGCAACGTCGGCCGGATGAAGGCCAACGAGCTGATGATGCTCGGCGAGAAGATCAGCGCAGTGGAAGCCCGGGAACTCGGCATCGTCAACAAAGTCGTGCCGGACGCTGAGTTCGACGGGGCGGTGCGCGACTGGGCACGCAGGATCGCGGCGAAATCCCCGCTGCTGATGAAGCTCGGCAAGGACGCGGTCAACAGCACCCGGGACCTGTCCCTCGGCGCGGCGTTGGACCACCTCCAGGGGCAGCTCGCGCTCGCCTTCACCACCGAGGACCTGGCGGAGGGAGTGCGCGCCTTCCGCGAGAAGCGCGAGCCGGTCTGGGCGCGGCGATGACTGCGGCTCCACGACGCGACATCCGCCGCCGTTGCCGGGACAGGACATCCCGCCGATCGCGGACCGATGTGGTCCCGGTCCCTGGAGGTAATCGATGAAATGCTTGAACACCGCTTACGAGACGTTGCTGCTCGCCGAACCGTCTCCCGGCGTAGTCGTGGTCATGCTGAACCGGCCGAACCGCTCGAACGCGATGACCGACACCATGTTCGTCGAGATGGAACACCTCGCCCTCAGCCTCGACGACGAGGACGATTGCCGAGTCGTGATCATGACCGGGGCGGGAACGACCTTCTGCGCCGGTTACGACCTCGCCGACGCCGACGAACTCCCCGGGCTCGGAGCGATGGCCATGCTCGACCAGCAGGAGCGCGCCGTCCGCGCGCTGCTGGCCATCCGATCGATGCGCTCCCCGGTGATCGCCGCCGTCGAAGGCGCCGCCGCCGGTGGCGGGCTAGCGCTCGCGCTCGCCGCCGACATCCGGCTCGGTTCGGCGACCGCGAAGTTCAACGCGGCGTTCGTGCGAATCGGGCTCTCCGCCGGAGACCTCGGCACGTCGTGGCTGCTGACCCGGTTGATCGGACCTGCCGCGGCGAGCGAGATCTGCTTCACCGGCCGGATCGTGCGCGCCGAGGAGGCCGCCCGGATCGATCTGATCAACCGCGTCAGCGAGGGCGACGTGCTGGACGACGCGGTGACGCTCGCCGAATCGATCGTGGCCAACTCCCCTGGTGGCGTGCAGCTGTCGAAGCGTGCCCTCCAGGCGAACATGGAGGTCTCTTCGTACGCCGCCGCGCTGGAGCTGGAGAACCGCGGTCAAGCGCTGCTGACTCGAGGTAGCGACATGCCCGAAGCGCTGGCCGCCTTCAAGGAGAAGCGGGCGCCCGTCTTCACCGGCCGCTGACCTAAACGTCTTGAAGGGAGGAGTGATCATGGCCGCCTTGGACGTGCCGGAGCTCGACACGCTGACCTTGGAGCTCCTGAGTGAGGACGTCGCCGTGCTTCGCGTGAACCGTCCGGATCGGATGAACTCGCAGACCGTGCAGATGTTCACGGACTACCGCAGGGCTGCGCACGCGCTGCGCGACAGCGGAGTGCGCGCGCTGATCGTCACCGGCGCCGGCGAGCGCGCGTTCTGCGCCGGGTTCGACCTCGACGAGATCGAAGTCATCACCCGGATGGGAGTCCGGGAATTCCTCAAGTTCCAGGAGACCGCCACCGGCGGCATCCAGGCGATCCGGCACCTGCCGTTCCCCGTGATCGCGGCAGTGCACGGGCCGGCGACCGGGGGAGGCCTGGCGCTCGCGCTCGCCGCGGACATCCGGCTCGCGGCGCCGACCGCGAAGTTCAGCGCGGCCTTCGTGAAGGTCGGGCTGTCGATGGGGGAGTTGGGCACCTCCTACAACCTCAGTCGCCTCGTCGGGCCTGCCATGGCCGCCGAGATCGGTTTCACGGGGCGGCTCGTCAAGGCTGAGGAGGCCGGCCGAATCGGCCTCGTCAACCGGGTGGTGGCCGGCGAGGAGCTGTTCGGCGAGGCGATGGAGACCGCCCGGATGATCGCTTCCAACTCCCCTGCGGGCGTCCGCATGTCCAAGCGGGCCATCCAGCGAAACCAGGAGATCACCTCGTATGCCGCGGCGCTCGAACTGGAGAACCGCGGACAGGCATTGCTGACCCGCACCGAGGACATGCCCGAGGCGTTGGCGGCGTTCAAGGCCGAGCGCGCACCGCGGTTCACGGCGAGGTGAGAGTCGGATGAGTTGGGGATGGACTCCGGAAACCCTCGACGCACTGTCCCGATTCCTGCGAGTTCGCGGGCTGTGCGACGGCCCGGTGAGCGCCGAGCGCATCGGTGACGGGCACTCGAACCTGACCTACCTCGTCCAGGACGGCACACGCGAAGTGGTTCTCCGGCGGCCCCCGCCACCGCCGGTCCCGCCGGGCGCGCACGACATGCTGCGTGAGGCACGGCTCATCGGAGCGCTCGACGCCACCGGCGTCCCGGTGCCGGGCGTGCTCGCCACCGCGGAGGCAGGTGAAGTCCTCGATGTGCCCTTCTACGTGATGAGTCTTGTAGAGGGGCCGGTCGTGACCACCGAGACCCCGAACCCGCTGGACACCCCGCAGCTGAGAAGGCAGGTCGGCGAGTCACTGGTCGACACGCTCGCCGATCTGCACGCCGTGGATCGGCGCGCGGTGGGGCTCGGCGATCTCGGCAAACCCGAAGGATTCAACCAGCGCCACCTTCACCGCATGGGACGCCTCGTCGCCGACGAGGGAGGCTGCCCGCCGCCGCTTTTCGAAGTGATCTACTCCTGGCTCGACCGGCACGCTCCGCCCGAGTCAGATCATGCGATCGTGCACAACGACTTCCGCATCGGAAACGTCGTGCTGGCACCGGATGGACCCGGCCGCGTGGCCGCGGTGCTGGACTGGGAGCTGGCCACCATCGGAGATCCGCTCTTCGACGTGGGCTACTTCCTCGCTTCGGTGCCGGAGCCCGGCGTTCCTCTGACGCCGACCTCGGAGTTCGGCACGGCGATGTGCGAGGACGGTTACCCGTCGCGACAGGAACTCGCAGACCGCTACGCGCGGCGCACCGGCCGCGATCTGTCCGGTTTGGACTGGTACACCGCGCTGGCGCTCTGGAAGCTCGCGGTGCTGTACGAGTACGGCCGCCGCCGGGCGGTGCGGGGGGTCGGGGACCAGTACTACGCCGATTCGGGTCTGGTGCGGTCTTTCCTCGAAGCCGCGCACGACACCGCGGGACTCGAACCCCCGCGTTTCTCCACCAAGGAAGAGATCGCGGAGACGCGCTGAGCCGCGCCCGCCCGGCAAGACGGCGGAACGCACGGCGCCGGAATCGGTTGACGAAAGGCGGCGAAGATGACGACGCGAGGGATCACGGTGCTGGCCGGTGGCGTGCGGAACACGCAGGCGGTCGCCGCGCGCGCGGAAGCGGCCGGGTTCGACGCCGCCTGGTCGGGGGAGTTCCTGAACCGCTCGGCGGTGGTCTCGGTCGCGGCCATGGCCGCGAGCACCGATCGGATCGGTGTCGGCTCGGCGATCGCCTACGCGGTCGGCCGGTCTCCGCTGGTGCTGGCCAACGACGCGAAGTTCCTCGACGAGATGAGCGGCGGCCGGTTCACGCTCGGACTCGGCACCGGAACCCGCAAGATGATGCAGGCTTGGCAAGGGGTCACGGATCCCGACGGTCCTGCCACCCGCATGGAAGAACTCGTCCCGCTGATCCGGAGGCTGTGGCGGCTGCACGAGGAGCCGGTGCGGCACGAGGGGCGCTTCTACACCGTCGACATCACTCCCACGGCCGCCATCGACGCACCGTTGCGGGCGGACATCCCCATCTACACCGCTGGCGTGAACTCCCGCATGGTCGAGGTCGCCGGACGGGTGTCCGACGGCCTGATCTGCCACCCGACCATGACCGATCGCTACTTGGCGGACGTCGTCCGACCGGCGATCGTCCGCGGCGCGGAGAAGACCGGCCGCTCGACGCGGGACGTCGCGCTCAAGGGTGTGATCATCTGCTCGATCTCTGACGACGTGCGGCAGGCGCGGCGCGAGGCGGCGGCTCAGATCGCGTTCTACGTGGCACCGAAGTCGTACGGCCCGGTGATGGCGGCATCCGGGTTCGGCGCCGAGGCGAGCGCGATCCAGCAGGCCTTCCGCAACCGTGACCACGAAGCGATGATCGCCGCGGTTTCGGATCGGATGCTCGCGGAGATGGCAGTGTGCGGCACGGCCGACGAAGTGCGCGATACCCTGCCCGCGATCGAGAAGCGCTACGACCACGCGGCGCTGTACTCGCCCAGCTTCACGTTGGCGCCCGAGCGCGTCGCGGAGAACACCGAGGCGATCATCGAAACGTTCGCCGACCGTCCGCGGTGAGCCACCACCGGTTGCGTGAAGCGGCCCAGCCGACCGGGCAGAGTCGACCGTCGCGCCGCACGAGTTCCACGACGTGCGGTCAGGAATTGAGCGTGGCCAAGCCTTCGCGTACGAACCCGGTCACCACGTCCGCGAGATCGGGCTGCCGCGCCGTGGCCTTCGGCCAGTAGGTGATCGAGAAGATCACGCTGAGGCAAGCGTGCGTGCCGGTGGCGACCTTCGCCTGCGATGCGTTCGGGAAGCACCGCCCGATGGTCGTTTCCCAGCGCCCTACGTACTGGCGCCGCCTGCGCGCGAAGTGTCGCTGCCACGGGTCGACCAGGGAGCGGTCCTCCCGCTGGTAGACGTTGACGAGGTGCCGGTGGTCGACGGCGAAGCAGACGTGGTGCCGGATCAACCGATCAAGGTCCAGCTCCGGGTCGTCGTGCACCGGTGCGGTCGCGCTCAGCAGCTCGTCGAGGGCCTCGTTGAACAGCGTCGCCAGGATCTCGTCCTTGCCGGAGAAGTGCCGGTACAGCGCCGGACCGCTCAGGCCGGCACGCGTTCCCAGCTCGTCGACGCTGGCACCGTGGAACCCCTTCTCGAAGAAGACCGCGGCCGCCGTATCAAGGATCTTCCGGTCCCTGTCCACCCGGCTGAACCTACCACAATCCTGTGAACGATCGTTATCCTGAAGTGGCATCGTCCGCATCGGAGCGGACGCCGACGGAGGGCACGGGATCGTGCGCGCGGAGTTTCGGCACGGGGAGACCGGTGGTGGCGGAGATGCTCGCAAGCGGGCCGAACTGCTCGACCGCGGCCGTCGGCTGCTACAGGGGGTCGAGGGTCTGACGGGGCGCCGCAGGGGAGTCGTCCACGACCCGGCGGGCTTGGAATCCGCGCTGGTGGTCGTGGTGGGGGAGCTCGCGGAGGAAATGTCCGACGGGCAGCCGGAATCTCGAGTTGGGACCACCTTGGCCGAGGTGCACGCGTTGCGGTTCGAACTCCGGGATCTCCTCGCGCGGGAACGAAGCCGGCGGCTCGACGCCGTCGAGTCGGAGCTCGGCCCGCTCCGCGACGTGGGGGAGCCGGAACAGCTGCTGGGGCAGGTGTGCGAGGCGGTGGTGCGCGGCTGCGGGCTCGACCGCGTGCTGCTCTCCCGTGTCGAAGGCGTGACGTGGCGGCCGCACAAGTCCCACGCGATCGACAACCGGGAGGCGGAACGTACGTTCCGCGACTGGCTGCGGGTGACCCCGGAGGTCCCGCTGGCGGACATGCCGTTGGAGGGCGAGATGGTCCGGCGGCGCGGGCCCGCGATCGTCACCGATCCCACCGGAGATCCACGGGTGTATCGCCCGCTGCTCGACGCGTCCGCGATGAACTCCTATGTCGCCGCGCCCGTGATGCCGACCGGCCGGGTCATCGGTTTCTTGCACGCCGATCGCATGGCCGAGCCCGTCACTCAGCTCGACCGCGACGTGCTGTGGTTCTTCGCGGTCGGCTTCGGTCGGATCTTCGAGCGCGCGGTGCTGATGGCGAGGCTGCGGGAACAGCGTGACCAGGTGCGCTCGGCGTTGCAGGCGGTGGAGGAGGTGCTCGACGGGCTCGCGTCGGCGGAGATCGAACTCGGTGGCAACGACGCCGGGCGACGGGGCGGCGGCAGTCGATCCGAACGCCCTCCGCTGGAACCCTCGCTGACCGGCCGCGAGCTCGAAGTGCTGGCACTGATGGCCACCGGCGCGACGAACAATCGGATCGCCGAGGAACTGGTGATCGCCACCGGCACGGTCAAGTCGCACGTCAAGCGGATCCTGCGCAAGCTGGGTGCGGAGAACCGCGCCGAGGCGATCTCGCAGTACCTGCGCCTGACTATGTAGTGGGGATAGGCGCCGGGTCAGCCGGTGACGACCGCGGCGCGGGCGCGCAGCACCGCGTCCTCGCCGCGGGTGGCGGTGAGCTGCAACTCGGCGATCTCGTTGTCCACCGAGCGCACTTCACCGGAGAACAGCAGCGTGTCGCCGAGGAAGACGGGAGCGGCGAACCGCACTTCGTACTCGCGCAGGTGCTCCACCCCGGCCCAGTCGGTCAGCCACGCAGCCAGCATGCCCGCGTGCATCTGTCCCATCGCCAGCACGCCGGGGAATCCGGCGGCGCGGGCGAACTCGGGATCGTGGTGCAGCGGGTTGAAATCCCCGCCCGCCCCGGCGAAGCGCACGACGTCGGTCTGGGTCACCGGGCCGACCTCCCGTGCGGGGAGAGACGTGCCGGGTCGTACCACGACGGGTGCTCTCACTGCGGATCTCCTCGCTCGATCAATGTTTCGCGGAGCACGACCACCGGTTTCCCGCCGGCGTCGAGGTATTCGGTCTCCAGCGTCACGAAGCGCATGCCCTTCTTGTGGACGTCCTCGGCGACTCGGCGCACGCCGCGCAGGGTGTCCCCGGCCAGCAGCGGCCGGTGGTAGATCCACTTCACCGAGCCCACCACGACGCGTTCGAAGGCCAGTCCGAGCTCGGCGACGAAGGCGCGCTGGTCCCGGTGGTGACCGGCGACCACGACGTGTGTGGCCGTAGCGGGCACGTCGTCGAACCCGGCTCGACGCGCGGCATCGCGGTCGGTGTGCACCGGATCCGTCGCGCCGGTGGATCGGGTGAACTCGCGGATCTTCCCCCGCTCGACGTCGAAGGCGACCTCGTCCAGCGACTCTGCCGTCATCGTCGAACACCTTCCTATTTTGGTCTGTCCTATAATACCATTCGACCATTCACGAGATGAAGGGTTCGTTCATGGAGCTCGCAGACTCTCCGGCGGAGGCCCGGTTCCGGGGCGAGATCAGCAAGTGGCTGGGTGACGCGCTGCCGCAGCTGCCCTGGCCGGAACCGCCGGACCTCGAAGGCAAAGCGCCGTTCTGGCGCCAGTGGCAGCGGATGCTCTTCGACGCCGGATACGCGGGCGTGTACTGGCCGACGGAGTACGGCGGCCGTGGTGTCGACGAGAAACTGCGGGCGATCTTCAACGAAGAAGCTGACCGAGCAGGGGCGCCCGAACGTCTCAACATCATCGGTGAGGACTTCGCCGGCCCGACCATCATCGATTTCGGCACCGATGCGCAGAAGGAGCGCTTCCTGCGCCCGATCCTCACCGGTGCGGAGATCTGGTGCCAGCTGTTCTCGGAACCGGACGCCGGGTCGGATCTGGCTTCGCTGCGCACCAAGGCCACCAAAGTCGACGGTGGCTGGCGCGTCGAGGGGCAGAAGATCTGGACCAGTCGCGCCCAGCTCGCCACGCACGCGATCCTGCTGGCGCGCACCGGCGGTGGACCGCGGCACAAGGGAATCACGTACTTCCTGCTTCCGATGAGCAGCGAGGGCGTCACAGTGCGCCCGTTGGAGCACATGCTCGGTGAGGCGGAGTTCAACGAGGTGTTCCTGGACGACGTCTTCGTGCCGGACGAACTGGTCGTCGGAGACGTCGACGGAGGGTGGCGCGTGGCGATGAGCACGCTGTCCTACGAGCGCGTCGCGATCGCGACCGGTCGTGTCAACACGAAGCGCGCGGTGGACGACATCATCGCCGACATCGCCGAGCGGACCGGCGAAGACGACCGTCCACTGGGGACGGATCCGCGAGTCCGCGAGCAGGTGGCCGACCTCTACGGCCGAGCGCTGACGCACTACCTCATCGGCCAACGGGTGATCACGCAGGCAGCGGAGGGCGGCCCGCCCGGTCCGGTGGCTTCGATCGGCAAGCTGTTCTTCTGCCCGCTCGTGGAGGACTTGGCCGATTTTCGGCTCTCCCTGGATTCGCTCGGCGGCCAGTTCGGCCTGGACGACGAGCAGGTCGCCGAGTCCCGCTGGTTGCGGCTTGCCAACCAGGCCCGGGGAACCGCGATCGCAGGCGGGTCGACCTTCATCCAGCGCAACATCATCGCCGAGCGGATGCTCGGCATGCCGAGGAGCTGACGTGTACACCTGGAAGCCCAGCGACGACTACGTCGAGAACGCCAACGTCACGCGGTTCGCGCGAGCGCACGGGATCGGTTCCATCGACGAGCTGCGCGCGCGGTCGGTGGCCGACATCGGTTGGTACTGGGACGCGGTGGTGCGGGACCTGGGTCTGCCGTTCCGCCGGGCCTATTCGGAGGTCGTGGACATCACCGCCGGGATCGAACATCCCGACTGGTTCACCGGCGGGGAGCTGAACATCGTGGATGCCTGCCTGGGCCGGTGGGCGAGCGAGGCGCCGGACCGTGCGGCCGTGGTGCACGAAGCCGAGGACGGCAGTACCCGGACGCTGACCTTCGGGGAGCTGGCGGAGCAAGTCGACCGCCTAGCCGCCGGACTGCGCGGGCTCGGCGTGGGGCGCGGCGACTCCGTCGGCCTCTACCTGCCCATGATCCCGGAAGCGGTCATCGCCTGCTACGCGGTGGCTCGGCTGGGCGCGGTCCTGGTGCCGCTGTTCTCCGGCTTCGCTCCGGCGGCGATCGCCGCTCGGTTGCAGGACGCCGACGCGAAGGTGGTCATCGTCGCCGACGGCACGATCCGGCGCGGGCGTGAGGTGGCGATGAAGCCGCTGCTCGACTCCGCGCTGGAGTCATGTCCGACGGTGCGGCACGTCGTGCTGGTCGGCAATGTCGATCCGGAACCCGGAACGAGTACCGAACGCGATGTGCGGTGGTCGGAACTTTCCGCAGGAGAGGTCGGCCCGGCGGCCGCTATGCGGCCGACAGAGACGTTGTTGCTGGCCTACACCTCCGGTACCACCGGACGCCCGAAGGGGGCTGTGCACACCCATGCCGGGTTCCTCGTAAAAACGGCCAGCGAGGTGGCGTACGCCTTCGACGTCGGGCCGGGCGGGGTGTTCTGCTGGGTGACCGACATGGGCTGGATCATGGGCCCGCTGTCCATCTTCGGCACGCATGCCAACGGCGCGACGCTGCTGCTCTACGAAGGTTCCCCTGACGTGCCGGGCAACGACCGACTGTGGCAGCTGGCCGAGCGGCACCGGGTGAGCATGCTCGGAGTGTCTCCGACGCTGATCCGTTCGTTGCGCACCGGCGCGGAGCCCGCGCACGAGCGGTTCGACCTGTCGTCGGTGCACGTTCTGGGATCCACGGGTGAGCCGTGGGACCCGGATTCCTACGACTGGCTGGCCGGGACCGTCTTCGGCGGGAGGGTCCCGGTCATCAACTTCTCCGGTGGCACCGAGGTCGGTGGTTCGTTCCTGTCGCCCTACCCGGTCGAGCCGATCCGGAGCTGTTCGCTCGGCGGGCCGTCGCTGGGGATGGACGTCGACGTGGTCGACGACGCAGGCCGGTCGGTGCGCGGGCAGGTGGGCGAGCTGGTCTGCCGCCAGCCGTGGCCGGCGATGACGCGCGGAGTCTGGAAGGACGACGCGCGTTACCTGGAGGAGTACTGGTCGACGTTCCCGGGGATGTGGCGGCACGGCGACTTCGCCCTGGTTGACGACGGCCAGTGGTTCATCCGCGGACGCTCCGACGACGTCATGAACATCGCGGGCAAGCGGCTCGCGCCTGCCGAGGTGGAGGCGGTGCTGACCGCGCACCCTGCGGTGTCGGAGGCCGCGGCGGTCGGCGTGCCCGATCCGAAGAAGGGCGAGTCCGTCCGGGCGTTCTGGGTGCCCGCCGCCGGGTCCGAGGAGGACGTCTCGAGCCGACTGCGGGAAATGGTCGCCGAGGAGCTGGGAAAGCCGTTCGCGCCCAGCGCGGTGCACCGGGTCGGACAGCTGCCCAAGACCCGATCGGCGAAGATCCTCCGCCGCGCGATTCGTGCCGTGGTGCTGGACCAGGATCCCGGCGACCTCTCCGGCGCCGAGAACGTCGAGGCGATCGACGAGATCCGGAAGGCGATCGAGGACTGACGTCACCGGCGAGGGGCGGGGGCGGCAGTCCCGTCCTGGGCGTCTCACCTGTGTCCAAGAGGCCGAGATGCGTTGGTACCTCGAGGCAACTTATGGACCAATGGTCTGACCTAAAGTACTATTTGGGTGGACATGGTCGTAGCGAAGCCGCGGGAAGCGCCGTGGAACTCCGGGAGGAGCGGGAATGCGGTGGACATTGACCGAGGACCAGGAGCTGTTCAGGTCCTCCTTCCAGGGGTGGCTCGAACGGTTCGCCCCGGCGGAGGCCGTGCGCGGCTGGCTGGACTCCGGCGACCCCTCTGCGTTCGAGCGGCGGTTCGCTGAGGAAGGCTGGTTCGCCATCGGCTCACCGGAGAAATGCGGCGGCCAAGGCGGCGGCCTGGTCGAACTGGCGCTCGCTGCCGAGCAGCTGGGCGGTTGCGCGGCGCCCTCGGCGGCCTGGTCAGCCGCAGTGGTGGCGGCGCCGCTGCTCGCCGGAGCGCCCGACCTGGCGGCAAAATCCCTCGTTGAGGGTGAGTTCGCCGTGCTCGCGGTGAACGCGGACCGCCCGCCGGACGCCGGTGGTGCGGTGTCGCGCAGCGGAGGCACCGTGACGAACGTGCTCGGTGCGGACAGGGCACGGCGGTTCGTCGTGCCGATCCGCGAGGACGGGCGGCTCGCACTGGTCGTGGTGGACGCGACGGACGTGGAGCTCGTGCACCGCGAACTGCTCGATCGCAGCCGTTCGGTCGCCGACGTCGTCGTTCCGGACCTGTCGCGGCACGCCGCGATCGAGGTCGCCGACGGCATCCTCGCCGAGGCCGCATCGCGTGCGGCCGTCCTGGTGGCGGCGGACAGCCTCGGGGCCGCGGAGCGCATGCTGACGATGGCGGTGGACTACAGCAAGCAACGGCAGCAGTTCGGCGTACCGATCGGGTCGTTCCAGGCCGTCAAGCACGCCGCGGCCAGCATGCTGGTCTCCGTAGAATCCGCGCGTTCGCTCGTCTACTACGCGGCAGCGTCAGTGGAACAGGGGCATGAAGACGCCGCACTGCACGCCGCCGCAGCCAAATCCCAGACGTGTCCGGCGGCCGAGGGCGTGGCCGACAGCGCGCTGACCACGCACGGTGCGATCGGCTACACGTGGGAGCACGACCTCCACCTGTTCTACAAGCGTGCGAAGCTCAACTCGCGCTTGTTCGGCTCGTCGAAGACGTGGAACGAGCGCTTGGCCACGGCCCTCCCACTGCTGCCGGCCGCCTAGGAGTCCTCGCAGGGTGATTTGCGCAGCGGGGCGGGTGGCGAAATATCTGCCGGTGGCCCGGTGATCGTTGCTCGGCGGTTCCGCCGCCGACAAGACACAGATCAGGACCATTCCGCAAGGACACTGGCTCGCCCGGGTCGATGCGGTTCGTTCTGATTTCGCTTTGATGGCGGGAGTTTTCGCTTTGGGTTCGGAACCGACCGAATGCAGGAACGTAGGAACGACGTGGCCGCAGGAGGCAGGTGGGCTCCCGTGATCGACCTGTCATCGCACGTCCGGCCAGGGACCGGCGTCTGGTGGAGCCAGGCCGGTGCGGAGCCGACGCCGCTGGTGCACGCGTTGCTCGATCAGGCCGACGATCTCGGGCCCGTGCGCGCGTTCTGCGGGCTGAGCTGGGACCAACGGCTGGTTCGCGAGCTTCCGAGCAGCGTGTCGCTGTCCTCCTACGGAGCCCTCGGCCAATTGCGCCGGCTCAGCAGGGCCGGGCGCCTCGACGTGGTTCCCTGCCACTACTCCGCCCTGCCGCGGTTGTTCGCGGAGGGAGCGTTGCCGGCTGACGTGGGATTCGTCCAGGTGTCCCCGCCCGACGCCGCGGGCACTTGCTCGCTGGGAATCGGGGTGGACTACATCGCGGACGCGATCGCGCACACCCCGGTGCTGATCGCCGAGATCAACCGCAGGATGCCGGTCACGACAGGGGCCGCGCGCCTGCCGCTGAGCCGGTTCGCCGCCGTGGTCGAGACCGACCGCCCGGTCGGCGAAGCACCCGCTCGCCCGGCCGACGACGTCGAACAGGCGATCGCGCGGAACGTCGCCGAGTTGATCGAGGACGGCGACACCCTGCAGATGGGCGTCGGCTCGCTGCCCGCCGCCGTGCTCGACCGCCTCGCCGGACATCAGGACCTCGGCTTCCACACCGGGATGATCTCCGACGGCGTGCTGAGCCTGGTGGAGAAGGGCGTGCTCACCGGGGCGCAGAAGGAGATCGACCCCGGGCTGATCGTCACCGGCGCCGCGCTCGGCAGCTCCGAGCTCTACGAGCGGCTGGGAGACCTGCCCGTCGAGTTCCGCCCGGCCAGCTACACGCACTCGCCTGCGACGCTGTCCCGGCTGCGGTCCCTCGTGTCGATCAACTCCGCCATCGAGGTCGACCTCACCGGCCAGGTGGGCTCCGAGCGGCGGCGCGGGGACTACATCGGCGCGATCGGCGGGCAGGTCGACTTCTCCAGAGCGGCGGCGCTCACCGGAGCGCGGTCGATCATCACGCTCAGGGCGACTTCCGGGGAGAACTCCACGATCGTTCCCACTCCTACCGGGCCGGTCACCACGGGACGCTCCGATGTGGACATCGTGGTCACCGAGCACGGCGCGGCACACCTGCGGGGGTGCGACCTGCCGGAGCGGACACGCAGGCTGACCGCCATCGCCGGACCCGAGCACCGGGACGCGCTGTCCAGGGCGGCCATCCAGTGACGTCGGAGCGCACCAGCGGCGACCGGCGTTTCCTCGTCTTGACGGACTCACGTGTTCGGCGAGCGGATTTCGGGCACCGGACACCGAAACGGTGAACGACTTCGAGGGCGCTGCCACCCGCGGATCTGGAGAGCCGTGGAGGTGGCGGCGCCCTCGGCGTTCGGCCGGAGCGAGTCAGAGCCCGAGGCTCTTGCTGATGATCTCGCGCTGGATCTCATTGGTGCCACCGCAGATCGGCGGAGCGAGCGCCTCGCGCGAACCTGCCCCTCCATGCCGAATTCCCGGGCGCAGCCGGACCCGCCCATCAGCTGCATGGCCTCCAGCGCGGTCCGCTTGCTCACCTCGGTGCACTTGAGCTTCGCCATGGATCCCTCGCGGGCCGGCTGGTCTTCTTCACCGGCGCCGATGCGCTCGGCCACCTCGTACAACGAACGCCCGGCAGCAGGCGATGTCCGTGGCCAGGTCGACCAAGCGGTGGCGGACCGCCTGGAAACCTCTGATCGGGCGGCCGAACTGCTCCCGCTGCCGGACGTAGTCCAGCACGTCGTCGAGAGAGCGTTGTGCCGCGCCCAGCGACATGGCGGCGATGATCAAGCGTTCCACGCTGAGACCGCGCATAAGGTGATCCCACGCCCTGCCGACCTCTCCGACGAGGGTCGTCGCGGGCACCCGCACCTCGGTGGAGAACAGGTCGTTGCCCGTGCGGGCCTCCATCGTCTTGATGTCCCGGATCTCCAATCCCCGGGGCATCGGTGCGCACGATCAGCAGAGTCAGCCCATCGTGCTTCCGGCTCTCGACCGAGGTGCGCGCCAGCACAAGCAGATGGTCGGCCACGTGCGCGGCCGATGTCCGGGTCTTCTGCCCGTTTATGACGTAGCCGTCACCGTCGAACACCGCGTTGAGCCGCGCCGAGATCGGAACCGGCCCCGGGCGCGGAGAGCGCGATCGCCTCCAGACGACCGCGGCACAGACCGCCCAGGATCTCCTCCTCCTGCTGCTCGGTGCCGTACCGGAGGTAGGTCTGCGCCGCGGTGAGACCGGTGGAGTAGGCGGTGATCGGCGCCAACCCGCGCGAGGTCCCCTCCATGGCGAGGCACTTCTCGACCATTCCGGCATCGGCCCCGCCGTACTGCTCCGGAATGGACACGCCGAGCCACCCGAGATCGGCCAGCTTGCCGCTGTCGGTGAGCGCATCCCGCTGCTGGGGGGTGTGGCATTCGTCGGCGCAGAACTCGCGGATCGCTTCGGCGAACCGCCGCCGCTCATCGGTGCGCCGCATTCCTGCCTACGTGAACGGTCGTTCCTGATCAGGCCCCGCGGTAAGGGGAGAAGTCCGGCTTGCGCTTCTCGTTGAAGGCGTTGACGCCTTCCTTGGCCTCGTCGGACTCCCCGAACGTTTTGAGGTAGGAGTACGCCAGCGATCCGACGCTGGCAAAGTGCTCGGTGTCGGTGTTGAAGGACTGCTTGAGGACCTTGAGCGTGGTCGGCGAAAGCGCGAGGATCTCGTCCGCCCAGGCGCGCACTTCGGAGTGCAGGTCGGCGGGCGCCACGACCTTGTTCACCAGGCCCCAGTTCTCGGCCTGCGCCGCGCTGTAGCGGCGGCACAGGAACCACACTTCGCGAGCCCGCTTCTCACCGAGCACGCGCGCGAGGTAGGCGCTGCCGAAGCCGGCGTCGAACGACCCGACGCGCGGCCCGTTCTGGCCGAACACCGCGGTGTCCGCGGCGATCGTGAGGTCGCACAGCACGTGCAGCACGTGCCCGCCGCCGATGGCGAAACCGTTCACGGCGGCGATCACCGGCTTGGGCACGTCGCGGATGACCCGGTGCAGCGCGTCGACCTCGAACAGGCCGGAGTCGGATGGGCCGTAATCGCCGGTCTCGGCGCGCTGCTTCTGGTCGCCGCCCGCGCAGAACGCCTTCTCTCCGGCGCCCGTCAGGCAAATGGCTCCGACCTCCGAGCTCGCCCAGGCCTGCTTGAACGCCTTGACCAGCTCGTCGACGGTCTGCGCGCGGAACGAGTTGTACCGTTCGGGACGGTTGATGGTGATCCAGGCCAGCCCGTTGTCGATCTCGTACGTCACGTCGGTGAACTCGTGCATCGTTGCGACGACCTTTCACGTTCGAAGGGTGGTGGGCGCAAGGCCCGTGTGCGGGGCGCTGCGGTACGCCGACCGTAGGTCGCGATAACGTGCGTTATCAAGGTGACGACATCCGATCGGTCTCGGCAGGTCGCTGATTTACCCACAAAGGGAGAGGGAACTGCCCATTGCGGGCGGTGAGCCGACGGCTCGGGTGTCGAACTCGGTCGACGTCTCGAGGGTTCGCGGATGCGCCGGGACACGCGCCCGCTGTCCGGCGGAGGTGTCGCGAGACACACTCGCTTTGACTTGAAGTCCGTCTCGTCCTCGGTGAACATCTCGACTCAGATAGTTGGACGACCAAGTAAATTTCTGGCGTTTTCCGTTGCCGGCGCCCCTGATGCGGGAGCGATGGCGCGTTCTGGATGGGCCCGCGAAGGCTGTTCCCGAGGAGGACCGATGAGCGAGTACGAGACCATCGAGATCGAGCGCACCGGCAGGGTGGCCACGGTCAAGCTGAACCGGCCGCAAGCGCTGAACGCGTTGAACCTCCAGCTGATGCGGGAGGTCACCGAGGAGGTGGCCGCGCTCGACCAGGACGATCATGTCGGCTGCATCCTGCTGACCGGTTCTCCCAAGGCGTTCGCGGCCGGTGCTGACATCAAGGAGATGCAGTCGCAGTCCTACATGGACGTTTACCTCAACGACTGGTTCGCCGGGTGGGATCGGCTCGCCGCGGTCCGCAAGCCGCTGGTGGCGGCGGTGTCCGGTTACGCGCTCGGCGGTGGCTGTGAGCTCGCCATGCTGTGCGACGTGATCATCGCCGCGGAGAGCGCGAAGTTCGGGCAGCCCGAGATCAAGCTGGGCGTGATCCCGGGCATCGGCGGATCGCAGCGGCTCACCCGCGCTATCGGGAAGGCCAAGGCGATGGAGATGTGCTTGACCGGGCGGACGATGAGCGCTCCGGAGGCCGAACGCAGCGGCCTCGTCGCCCGGGTGGTGCCCGACGACGCGCTGCTCGGCGAGGCGATGGAGACCGCGGGAACCGTGGCGGGCATGTCGGGGCCGGTGACGATGATGGTCAAGGAGAGCGTGAACCGGGCGTTCGAGACCACCTTGGCTGAAGGCGTCCGCTTCGAGCGCCGCACGTTCCACGCGACCTTCGCGACCGAGGACCAGAAGGAAGGCATGGCGGCCTTCGTGGACAAGCGTCCGCCGTCGTTCTCGCACCGCTGACCGTCGCGAATGAACCGGCAGCGTCGCCGGAGAGGGGAACCGCGAGCATGGGTGCTCTGCAGCTGGTCCTGGGCCTGATCTGCCTGGCCGTGACGGCCGTCGCGGTGGTGATGGTCGTCAAGACCGTGCGGCGGATGATCTCGTCCATCCGTCTCGGACAACCCGACCCGACCAGGCGTGGCCCCTTCGGGGCGCGGTTCGGGAACATGCTCAAGGAGGTCCTGGGCCACACCAAGATGCTCAAGTGGGGCCACGTCGGCGTGGCCCACTGGTTCGTCATGCCTGAGCCTGAGCGTGCTGGAGGCCTACTTCGAGGTCTTCGTCCCCACCTTCGAAACCCCGGTCCTGAGCTGGTTCGGCCCGTGGAACCTGATC